>DAOLCX010000631.1:0-2544 GCA_035327685.1 Pirellulaceae bacterium
TTTCTCCAGTACATCTCGGTCACTGAAATCCGTGGGAAGATCATCCGCCGGATCGAAAGGTTGAATAATCAAACGGTTCATCCGGACATCAATCACGCGTACCGGATCGCCGGCTTCGATGGCAAAGCCATCGCTGACTGCATCAAACGGATTGCCGTCGATCAAGACGATCCCGCTGGGCAACATTTTGGTCTTGGCAGTTCCTTTGCGGCCGACCAGTTTTTCATAAGGTGTTTGAATTTGCTCCGGGGGCAATACATCTTGTTTGGATTGCGGACCCAACAAGATTCGTTTTCCCAACGGTGTCGAAGGCCAGATATTTACGAAGGCCACAAACAGCGAAGGGAGGGTAATCGCCAGTGCCACCAAAGCGATGGTCCCGGCCGTGAGGCTGTGCATAAAGGCCACGACGACTCCTGCCCCTAGCAACGTCGCCGCTGTCACACCCAACACACCACCTGATGGGACGATGAACTCCAGCAAGACCACTAGAATGCCCAGAACTAACAGCATGATTGCCCAGTAAATTGGATCCATACGCTTTGAATGAATAAAGACTGCTTAAACGGGCTTGCAATTTGTTTGGCTAGTCAAATTATAGCACTCCACGTCGCGGATTAGCGAGGTGGGTAACTGTGCACGATACCTGGCGGTCGCGCATGATGGTTGAGCCGTTGCCCTCCATTGCTCATCCTTCGACAGTGGCCTACTCAAGATTCTGAACCATGGGGGACTATGGTTCGACGATAGATGCCCGGTTTTTATGTCCAAGGAACTTCGGCGATGTCTTCCCAGGCGCCGGTGGCGACGAGTTGACGAATCCGTTCTATGTCTGGCGAAAAGAATCGATCTTTGTCGTAAAAGGGAACCTCACTTCGAATTCGTTGCAGGGCGGCTTGCAGTGGGGGTGATGTCAAAAGAGGTCGGCGGAAATCAATCCCTTGCGCGGCGGCCAATAATTCGATGGCCACGACCGCCCCTGCATTGCGCGCCATCTCAATCGTCCGCCGCGCCGCATAAGTGGCCATGCTGACATGGTCCTCCTGGTTGGCTGAAGTAGGCAAGCTATCGACAGATGACGGGTAGGCCAACGACTTGTTTTCACTGACCAAGGCCGCCGCGGCTACTTGCGGAATCATAAATCCTGAATGCAGTCCTCCGTGTTCCACCAAAAATGGAGGCAGTTGTGAAAGGTGTCGATCGATCAGTAACGCGATGCGGCGTTCGCTGAGGGAACCGATTTCACAAATTGCGACGGCCAGGGCGTCGGCCGCAAAGGCGACCGGTTGCGCGTGAAAGTTGCCACCCGACAGACTATCGCCCGTATCGGGGAACAGCAGCGGGTTATCGGTCACACTGTTGGCTTCGCACAGCAATTGGCGCGCAGCGTAGGCCATCTGATCCCACACCGCTCCCATGACCTGCGGTTGGCAACGGAGCGAATAGGGGTCTTGGACACGAGCACAGCCGCGATGCGATTCGCGGATTTGGCTCCCCGTTAACAGCCGACGTAACAATGCCGCGCAGCGCTGTTGACCGAGGTAAGGACGCACGTGGTGGATACGCGGGTCGAAAGGCGCATCAGTCCCCATCGCGGCGTCCACGCTCATCGCCCCGGCTACGATGGCCGCACTGAACACACGTCGCGCATCGCACAGTCCTGCCAGAGCCAACGCCGTGGAAACCTGCGTTCCGTTGAGCAAGGCAATCCCTTCTTTGGGACCGAGCGCAAACGGAGATAGCCCGATTTGATTCAGCGCGGCGGCTGCAGTCAGCCGTTTGCCACCGATCCAAATAAATCCCTCACCGATCAACGCCGACGCCAGGTGCGCCAGTGGAGCCAGATCGCCGCTGGCCCCGACGGAACCCTGTGATGGGATCTCTGGGAGGGCATCAGCGTTGAGCAATGCTGCTAATCGTTGGACCAATTCCAGCCGGACCCCGGAATAACCGATGGACAGAGACTTGATCTTCAACAGGAGTACCAGCCGAACGATGCGGGGTTCAAGCGGCGTACCGATGCCGCAGGCGTGGGACAGCACCAGGTTGATCTGCAATTGATTTAAGTCTTGGGACGAGATCCGCTTTTCCGCCAACAACCCAAACCCAGTGTTGATTCCATAGACCGTTTGTTGATTGCGGAGTATTTCTATCAGTGCCTGTTGGCCTTTTTCTATAGCGCCAGCGGCAGGAGCATCCAATTCAATTCGGATTGGTCCCTGTAGGGCGGCTTCGATCGTGGAAAACGAGATTTCGCGGCTGATCGCAATCATAAAAAACTGCACATTCTCGGAAAAATCCCATTGTTTGGCAGTAGCTACGGTTTGCCAATCCCGGGTACACCAGAGGCATTGCGGCGGCCGGCTTGAAAATCATCGAGCAAAAGTCTTCAATTGCCCCTTTCTGGCATCCAATTTTAGGCACCCCCGTGTTACCCTAAAACAGCACCACCTCCGGAAGCCGGATTTCTCACTACAACCACGTCGCCTCACAAAAAAAAGTCCCCAATCCACTCCCCACCGAGTTCATCTCGGTGGAACCAGG
>DAOLCX010000632.1:0-2543 GCA_035327685.1 Pirellulaceae bacterium
GTAGGGCAATCTCAACGGGGCGGTTTGGGCTTGGGACGTGGACGGCAACATGGCCCACCCTACCAAACCGACCACGACAGCAAGGCTCATTGCGATCCGATAGGACCCGAATTTCATCATCGTTTCCGGCTCCACTAAACCGCCCCAAACGACTTCCAGTTGCAACCCATGGCAAACAGCTTCATTATACTCACAATGCAAAAAAATGGCTTGGCGCGCCAACGCGCCAAGCCATTACCGGGAGTTGACCTGCCGCCCTGGGAGGCAAATCGACTTGCTGCACTTTTTTCAGATAGTTGCAATGAGCGTTTGCATCGTCTAATCAACGGCTTCAACTTTAGGATCGCGACAAAAACAATCTCTGTTGTGAGTGTTCCAGCACTGGCTGAAATTCGGCTGTGATCCGTTCCGTGAATTGGCCAGGTTTGCAGGCGAATTTCTGCCAGTGCCACCCTTTACACACGTGTTTCGGGATTTTGTCTCAGTTCATTTCGCCCCACTTAAAGGGGCCAAGTGAGCTGTAGTACCTGTGTTAATTGCCGCCAGTTGGGCCGGGAAGCCGCCCTGTGTTGGGTGGGGTGATGGGGGCGTAAACGGGGGCCGATGATCCAAACGGATCAATGCCATACCCGCTCGATGCTCCACCCGAATAGTCCCCTATGCTGCCGTCCATCATATGCCCTTGACCTTGGCAGGCCGGCGATTCACACAAAGTCGCCGAATTGCCTCGCCAATTGAAAAGGCCGGGACGCGCCGGCATGCAGGTGTTGCAGGCCCCACCCCGGAAGAACCGACCAATCGGTCCGGACGCGCATCCCGACGATCCGATCAGGATCAAGGCCAACAGCATACTCAATAGTTTGACTCTCATCGGTGACTCCTCGACCAAATGACTTTTAGGTGGCCGCAACAAGCTACAACAGGCTGGTGCTTCCAAACTGGGGAAACATAACCCCTGGATGACGCAAGGCAAGTTGAATAAGTTGATTTTTTTCAACACGTGTGGCCGGACATCGACAACATTCCGAAAATGTTGGGGAATCCCCTCGCAAGGGGACCACCGAGTAGTCCGAGGAAACCGTCTGTGCCCGTCATGCGGCTGGCAACAGTGTTCGGGGTTGCGTCAAGGATCATGAGTGTAACGACCCTATTATTGAAACGATTGACGCTGGTCGTGGCGATCATAGCGGGTGGCTATAACAGCTTGTCGGTGTTTGGCCAGCAAGTCCTGGGACTCGATGATGCACTGATTCAGACTCTGGTTCCTGCCGATGCCAATTGTTGCCGTTTGATTCCGGGCGATCAGTTGTGGGTCATCAGTACGCGGCAATCGGGAGAGTCTTGTGCATGCTCGGATCCTGAGCAAGTTTCCGTCCAGGTGATGCAGTTTGTGGACTGCCATTGGCGAGGGTCAACCTGGGAAGCGCTGCAACGAGAATGTGCACAAAACGGCGACTTGACGAACCTCATCTACGTGCACGGCAATTTCACTGATTTTGGTTGGTCGCTGAGGCGAGGTTGCCAACTATACGAAAACCTGTTGGGATCGGGTGGCGCGCGCGGACGCCGACTGTGCAACCGGAGTGGCTGTGCAGGCCAAGTATGCCGCTGCCAGCCGGTGCGTGTTATTCTGTGGTCCTGGCAATCGGAGCGAGAGGCACTGCCGCCGTGCGATTTTTGGATCAAATCCGACCGAGCGCAAAAGGAAGGCGCTCGATTCAATGCAGCGTTGCGAGATCTTCCGATGGAACGACCGGTGGTGATCGGATATAGCTTGGGGGTACAGGTTATCTTAGCGGCATTGTTGCAAGATGAAGCGGCCGCAGATCGCTCGCCGTGGCGCGTGGCTTTGTTGGCGCCTGTTCTGAATTGTGATTTTCCGGCTTATTTGTGCCAGACGATGTCCCTGCATCAGCGGGTGGAATCGATGGTGCTGTTTACCAATTGCCGCGACCGCGCGTTGAAGACGGCGAATCGGGCAGTCCGGTTGCGCACTCGATCCACGCCTTACGATCAATATCACCTGGCTGCTCGCCTATCACAACTCACGAGCGATTTCCGCCAATACGAAATCGGTTGTGAATCAGGTGGAAAACACGCCATTGTGCATTACACGGAACAGTCGACGGTACAAGTCATCGTGCGGGAGTTGTTTCAGCAAGCCCACCCCCAATCGGATGGTTCACTTAACGGCCCACCAGAAGACCAGGGCCAGGACGATCAATGATACGATGGCCGCAATTAGATTAAACAGAACCCGCCGCCAGATTCGTTGACGCCGTGTCAACACTACCAGCGGTATCTGTTGTCCCTGGTACTCGACATGAACGATGCGATTGCTCACTGGCTTAAAACCCCCCTCCGACGTAGGCAATATTACTAACGGAGCCTCGTCGCCGGAAGTTGCCGCGCGCAGAGGCGGACGATAGTCTGGATTGTGATATTGTGGCGGCAGCCACTCGTGGGGATTCCAATCCTACGTCGATTCAGATTCCGACGCAGACGAGCCTGGATGGCCACCATTCGACAGCCTGTCTTGAGAT
>DAOLCX010000633.1:0-2540 GCA_035327685.1 Pirellulaceae bacterium
TGATTGCCGAGCTGCTATCGAGGCCAACCAGACAGCCCTTGCTCTCTCGGATTCGTCCCAGAAGATGCTGGAGCGAGGTGAATCCCGATTTCATCACATGGTGGACAACGCCGAGAAACTTCGCAGCGCCTTGGAAGCTGCCGGTGGGGACCCGCGACACGTCGCCATGGCGCAGACATCTTCACTGCAGCCTTTGGCCGACACGGCCCAGCGCCTCCTATCGGTCAAGGCCGAAATCGAAAAACTGGAAACTCAGCTCCATGACAACCTCACCCAGATGCAACTTCCGCTCGAACTGCTGCAGCAAACTGAATGGGATACGGAAGCACTGCGCGCATCGATTGATACAGCGCGCCGTTGGCAAGAAATCGGCGCTCGCTTGGGACTCAAGCAGTCTGAATTAGGCCGCGTAGTCGAGGCAGATGCCGATGAAGTTCGCCAAGTGGCCCGCAAGTATTGCCAGTCCGCTAAGCATTTCCGAGAAGTGTGGGGACGATATGTCGAGTTGGCCAAATCTACTCCTGCGCAAACCGGAGCAGTCGGTTTGATTCAAAACAGTATCGCCCAGGCTGAGCGGGTCATCCAAAACCGGTCGATCCTAAAACAGTGGACCATGCGGAACGGCGTGCGCCACAAAGCCCACGCACAGTCACTCAACGCTGTTGTGGATGCCCTCGACCGCCAGGAATTTACTGCCGCGCAATCCGTGGCGCGGTTTGATTTGGCATATATCCGGTGGTGGCTTCCCCTCGCGGTCGATCATTCAGATACCCTGCGGCTGTTTCAATCATATCGACATGAGGATGCGATCAAAGACTTTCAACATCTCGACAATCTGGCTCGCAAAGCGTCGGTCTCCCGCGCATTGCAAGGTATTCATTGTGGTCTGCCCAGCGGTGAGTATGTCGCCAAAAAGTCCGAATTAGGTTTGCTGCGTCATCAATTGGGTTTGAAGCGGCCCAGCCGTTCGATCCGAGAGATCATTGGCAGCCTGCCGCAGCATTTTCGCAAGCTGGCTCCATGTCTGTTGATGTCGCCACTTTCGATTGCTCAATATCTGCCAGCGTCACAAGAGCAATACGACGTGGTGGTTTTCGACGAGGCGTCGCAAATTACCACCTGGGACGCCATCGGAGCGATTGCTCGCGGCAAGCAAACGATCGTTGTCGGTGATCCTAAACAATTGCCTCCTACCAATTTTTTTGTCAAAGCGGATGCGGACGACGAACATGTTGAACTGGAAGATCACGAACAAGATCTGGAAAGCATCCTCGATGAAGTGCGGTCGGCTGGACTCCCCACGATTGAATTGAAATGGCACTATCGCAGCCGGCACGAGTCGCTTATCGCATTTTCAAACTACTACTACTACGGTAACCATTTGATTACATTTCCTGCAGCTGAGTTTCAAGACAAAGGTGTGTCTTTGCAGGTTATCAAAGCCGCCGTCTATGACCGGGGCAAAAGTCGCACGAATCGCAAGGAAGCGGAGGCCATTGTAGCGGATGTTTTGGCGCGGATGAAATCCTGCCTGTCCAAGCCAGAGAATCAGAGGCTGACTTATGGCGTCGTCACATTCAACAGCCAACAGCAAACGCTAATCCAAGATTTGATCGATCAGGCGTTGCGAGAGCATCCTGAGCTGGAGTGGTTTTTTTCGGACGAACGCATCGAGCCAACCGTGGTGAAAAACCTGGAGAATGTGCAGGGTGATGAGCGTGATGTCATGTACTTTTCCATTACGTTTGGCAAGGATGCGACTGGCAAGTTCCCCATTGATTTCGGTGCCATTAATCGCGATGGTGGGGAGAGGCGCTTGAACGTGGCCATCACGCGCGCCCGGCAGGCGTTGTGGGTCTATGCTTCGTTTATGCCGGATGAGCTACATGCCGAGCGATCCACCAAGCGCGGTGTTCACGACTTGAAAGCGTTTTTAGAGTTTGCTCATCAAGGCCCGACCGCTTTGATCCCGCGTCTCGACCGATCGCAAGGCGGATTCGATTCGTTGCTTGAGAAAACCTTGGCGGATGCGTTGAGCAGTCGCGGTTGGAGGATTGAGTCCCAGGTCGGTGTCTCTGGATTTCGCGTGGACCTGGGGATCGTTCATCCGGACTGTACGGGAACGTTTCTGGCAGGAGTCGAATGCGATGGGACGACCTACCAGCGATCGGCCACAGCCCGCGACCGCGACAAAACCCGGCAAGACGTTTTGGAGAGCCTGGGGTGGAAGATGCTGCGCGTGTGGTCCCCCGATTGGTGGTACGATCCGGATTCAGTACTTAACAGCCTCCACCATCGCCTTGAACAACTCTTGATGGAATCGCGAATCAAAAACGGGGACGAGGGGCGTTTACCGTAATCGCCCCCCGTCCCCCTTTCTCGACGTTTTCTCATCAGGTGGCAGAAAAATCTGTTGCGTGCAATTATAATCGGATCGTGGAGTGCTCATGGTCAACCCGTTATAGAGAGCTACACTCACATCACAGTTCATTTCGAATCGGAAAACCGCAGGGCGATCCGCCAAGCCGCTGGTTGAATGG
>DAOLCX010000634.1:0-2539 GCA_035327685.1 Pirellulaceae bacterium
TAATCGGCTAATTGGATTGGCCTCTGGCGAGTATTACAAATGGGTGGCGGCGGATGATATCTGCCTGCCCAGTTTTCTGGCGGCGACGCTGGAGTTGATCGAGTCCGACCCGCATCTAGTGTGGGTGCATTCTGCATTTGGCAAGGTGGATCAACACGGAACCGTGCTCGATCAGGACGACGCCGCGGCCGAAGGGTTGGCTCATTCCTCGCAGGCTGGACACCCACGAGTTCATCACGATGCGGCAGCGCGACACAAACGGTTTCGAGGAGTGTTGCTGGGTACCACCTGGTGCGCCGACATCTACGGCCTGATTCGCAAATCGGTGCTGGACAAGACCCGACCGCTCCCCGCTTGTTATGGTGCCGAAAAGGTGCTCTTGGGTGAGTTGGCGTTGTGGGGCAGGTATCGGCAGGTTCCAGAAACCTTGTTTTACCAAAGAGTCCATTCGAGCGCTGCCGGCGAGTTGGCGACACGCGAACAGCAAGAAGCGTATGTCACTCCCGAACGCAAGAATCAAAAGAAACGCTTTGGCCAGGCCCGTTTTGATTTGTTGAAGGGACATTTGAGGGCCGTGAAGAACGTGCCGATGTCAGTCACCGATCGCGGGTTGTGCTGGTGGGTGATTGCCCAGTACTTGGGACAAGTTTCCAAATGGCCTGACCTGTTGCGGTCAGAATGGCTTCGCGCACCGATTCGGCGACCCATTAGCGCCCCTGCCCGCTCAACGCGCTCACCTGCGGTTGACCTGCCAGTGCCACCTCAACGGCCGGAGCCACGAAAGACATGATTTCATCCGGCTCCATGACGAAAGTTCAAACAGAACAGATTGTAACCTGTTCGTGTTGCGGCTCCCGCCGTTCGACGATGTTCTTTTGCTTACCCGAATTGCCCGTGCATGTCGGCAATTTTTTTGACGATGCCGCGTCGGCACGGCAAGTTCCACGCGGAAACGTGGAGCTGGCCTATTGCCACCATTGCGGGCATATCTTCAATCGCGCATTTGATCCGGGCTTGATGGACTATCGGCCTGGGTATGAGGTTGCGTTACATCACTCTCCCATGTTTCGAGACTACATGCATTCAGTCGCCCAGCGGCTCATCGATCAATATCAGTTGCATGGGAAGACGATCGTTGAAATCGGTTCGGGGGGTGCCTGGTTTCTCGCGTTGTTGTGTGGGTGGGGAGGCAACATCGGCATTGGTATTGATCCGACGACCAGGCACCCTTGCGTCTATGAATGCGACGGATTTCGAATGGAGCTGATTCGAGATCGGTTTGGACGGCACCTGCGGGCGAAGTTTGCCGAGTGGCTGCCCGACTTCGTCTGCTGCCTCTCAGTGCTGGAACATATTTCGAAACCTCGTGGGCTGGTTCGCGATTTGCGCAGTATCGTGGGCTCGCGAACGCCGACGATTTATTTCGAAATCTTCAATGCCTTTCGCGCATTCCAACGCCAGGAGATTTGGAGCGTAAATTACGAGCAATGCCAGTATTTCTCGGAACAGTCCTTTCTCCACCTCTTCTCTTCATCCGCATTCCAGATCCTGGAGAGCGGTTGTAGTTATGGTACAGACCAGTATCTCTATGTCGATTGCGTACCCGATTCAGGTCCTTGCACACTCCATCGTGCAGGGCAACTAGAACCCGCGAATCGCAACTCGCATCACACCCCTCACGAAACAACTGACTTGCCCGTTGAGATTTCACAGTTTAACACTCGTTTTCACGAGCGCTGCCGGGTGTGGGAGCACCGATTTCGGCAATACCGGCAACAGGGCAAGCGCGTCGTATTCTGGGGAACGGGGGGTAAGGGTGTGACGTTCTTGAACGCCTGCCCATCTGCTTCCCTCATTGAAATTGTCGCCGAGATCAATCCAGATAAACATGGCAAGTTCGTTCCGGGCAGTGCGCAACGAATAGTCGCTCCGGAAGATCTGGTGGCCTATCGACCCGATGTGCTCATTGTGTCTAACGCGCTGTATGAACAGGAGGTTCGCCAACAAGCAGCCAGCTTGGGATTGAGGTGCGAGTTCCATGTCGCCTAACTGTAGATCCCGGCATGCTGTAGCGACCGTCGATGCGCCTCCCCGTCGGTCTGATATGGATTACAACGAGGCGGACCAACTCGAATCGAGCGTGGACCTCGACGTTGCACGCTGCACCTCGTTTAAGCGCATCGTCTATGGATGCGCTCAGATGCTCGCGCGCATGTACCATTCACCGGCAAGTTGGGCCTTGTTGGATCAGATCATTGTCAGTGGGATGCGGTTTATCACGACATTGTTGGTGGGTCGTTTCTGTGGCCCCGAAGACTTGGGCATCTATGTTTTGGCGTTCTCGGCAATTCTGGTGGTCTCATTGTCCCAGGAGTCACTCATCGCCCGACCTTTTCAAGTGTTTTGGCAAAGCATGAAAGCCACGCGCCAACGATTTTATTCTGGCAGTTCCTTGATCCAGTTGCTATCCCTGGCGGGGTTTGTGGCGGTCGTGACGTTGCTGGAGGGCTTTACCCCGTCATGGGTTTCGGTCAATCCC
>DAOLCX010000635.1:0-2539 GCA_035327685.1 Pirellulaceae bacterium
CAGCCACCGCGCAGGCGCCTCCGCCCAATGCAATCCGCCCAACGTCGCTGCCAGCCAATAGACAGGGATCAATGCCCCAAAACAGGTAATGCAATAAGCACCTCGCACAAGCCAACTTCGCCATTGCGGTCGGAGAAGCACGTACAAGAACCTCTTGGGCTGTTTTAAATCAGCAATCAACAGGAGCCCTGTGAAGACAAGAAATACCAGTGCGGCCAGAACCGACCAATTGAGCAAACCCGTTCCCAGGTTCAGTCCCCACGAGACCGCCAACAAGGGAACGAACATCGCGCCAGCCGCGATCCCTTTGGTAAACAGATAGCTGGGTACCTGCCATCCCCACTTAGTTCCTTTTTTCGGGGCATCGTACGCGCGCCGCGGCGCGCGGTCAGCCAGTACATCGTGAACGAGCCGTTCTTTGTCGGCCTGCCGCCTCGGATCCTCGTCAGGTACGGCAAGCCATTGGCTGAGCAAATCCAATGGGTGCAGGTGACCGTTCGATTCATCTGGCGCATGCTGGCCGACGCCGCGCACCTGCTGGCCCCACAAGGTACCGGATTGCGGAGGCGCGGCCAAAGGGTCCAATGAATCAATGTCGCCGTCAATATAAAACAACTGGGGCTGTGTCCCCTTTTCGACTCGGCGGGCTGTCACCTGATGACGATTCTTGATTTGAGAAATTCGCGAGTTCGGGTCGTCCAAATCTCCGGACACAATCGCCTGTGTCGGACAGACGACTACACAGGCTGGCTCGAGCCCCACATCAATGCGATGAGCGCAGTAGTTGCATTTGGCGGCCGTCTGCGTCTGCGGATCGATGTAGAGCGCATCGTAGGGACAGGCCTGCATGCAGGCCTTGCAGCCGATACAGCGGCGGTTGTCGAAATCGACGATCCCGTCCGAACGGCGAAACAGTGCCGTCACGGGGCAGATTTCGACACAGGGAGCATCGTCACAATGGTTGCACCGCAGGACTGAAAACAGTCGACGCGAATGGGGAAAAACCCCCTTCTCAATGTACTTAACCCACGTCCGATTGACGCCGATAGAAACCTGATGTTCCGATTTACAGGCCACTGTACAGGCATGGCAGCCGATACAACGGCGGTTGTCGATGATGAATCCGTAATTAGCCACGCGTCGTGCCGGGAAGATTATCTTCTGATGAAAACGCTGTGGATTCTATGCCACTTTTTGTGGAGGAACAAGTCGTGAATCGAACACCTGACCAGGTCTGCTGTTTCGCGTGTCACGGAGCCACCCCGGAGCCATTCCAAAGCCGTCGAGATCGCCGCAGTTGACATCAAAACAGTCAGAACTATAGTGGGGGTGAAAGCGACGCTTTGGCCGTCATTGTTTCGGAAATGTTTTGGGGAGCATTGATGATGAATTCTTTTCGATACTTGCAAGCTGTTTTTTTAGTGGGGATCGTGTTCTCACTTGTCATTGGTTCCGCCGCGTCCGTGCGCGCTCAATTTGTGATGATGCCGGACTCGACGAACAACCGGATGGTGTTGTTCAGTCCATTAGATGGATCTGTCGTCAATCCGAGTCTGTTTTCATTGGCCGCCGGTACACCGATTCATGCGATGCAGGTCGGCAATGAGATTTGGGTTTCGGAACAAGTTGGTGATCGTGTATCCCGGTGGGACTTTTCCGGGAATGCATTGGGAGCGATTACGGGTGGGTTGGACAATATTCGCGGCATGGGCAGGGTCGGCAATACGATCTATGTCACCAATGCAGGCACCGCGAATGGCGCACCCGGTGCGGCCGTCGTCATGTTCGATACGGCAGGAAACAACCTGGGATTTTTCTCAACCGTTGGAACGGCACCCAGCCCCTTCGGCGTACTGCCTCACCTGGGTGGGATCCTGGTCTCGTCTTCATCGGCCAATGACGATATCCACCGATATACGACGGCCGGGGCATCATTGGGAACCTTTCACAACAGTACACAGTTGAACTTTGCCGAGCAAATGGCCTACCGCAACAATGGAAATGTGTTGGTCGCTGGATTTTCCTCGCCATCTGGAGTCTTTGAGCTGGACGTTAATACCGGGGCCATCTTGAATTCATGGGCGCCCAATGGTGGGCAACGCGGCGTCTATCAACTCGCCAATGGGAACATCCTCTGGACCAACGGCAGCGGCGCTCACGTGCTTGATCCCAATACCGGGATCAGCACGCAGGTGTACATTGGCGGCGGTCGCTATTTGGACTACGTCGATTTCAACGTCATCCCAGAGCCCGGCAGCGGCCTGATATTCTGTGTCGCAGTTGGCTTGGGAATGCTCATGCGTCGCCGGCAACGGTAGAAATTGGGCACATGGGTAATACAACAGGATGCGCCCGGTGCGGTGCGCATCCTGTTTTTTTAACCGTTCGCGGTTTTCCTGGCCAAGCCTGGTTCTGGTGCGTATCGCAAGTCGTCTTGTTGTAGATCGATACCCGGTGAGTGTCGCAGATCGATTCGTCCAAGCTAATGTGTATCGTCGATCGACTTGCTCCACGCACCCTACATTTCGTGAACGGTTAC
>DAOLCX010000636.1:0-2535 GCA_035327685.1 Pirellulaceae bacterium
CGACTTGCGGAACGCACCAGAACCAAGCTTGGCCATCAATATCGTGAACGGTTACAATTTGGGATTTGAAACGTGAGACTTGAAATTTGAAATCTCAAGTCTGAGAACGTAGTTCTTTTGGCGTTCATCCCCACTTTCTTTCGTGCATGACTCGGGAAATAATTGACAGTTCGTCGTTATCGACAAAGGGCAATTGACATGACAAGAACTTGGACCAGTCTGGGAATATTCGCCGCGTTCGTATTTTTCGCAAGTCTGAGTACATTGGCCCAAGACCATCCAACACCTGGGGCCGATGAACGAGTGCAGCGCCTGGCTGAGTTCCTGACGGGTGTCAAGTTGACGGGACATTTCACGGTAAAAGGCCAACCGCTCGATCGTCTGACCCCCGAAGAGTATGTGATTTTGCAAGCTGAAAAAGGGAGCGAAGGTGACTTCTGGATCATCACCGCTCGCATTAAGTATGGCGGCAAGGACTTCACGTTGCCCATGCCACTCGAAATCAAGTGGGCAGGCAACACGCCTGTCATCACAGTGGATCGCCTGACACTGCCGGGGATGGGGACCTTTGATGCCCGCGTAATCATTCGCCCCGATGGTTATGCCGGTACCTGGCAACACGATGATACCGGTGGCCACCTGTTTGGCACCATAGAAAAACTGACTCCCGACGAGCTGGCTGAAATGCGCAAACCCGTTCGACAGCGCGACGACAAGGTGCCCTAGTTGTTTCCGTTTGATTTTTGGGTCAGCCGAATGACGTTAGCCACGCTTGCGGCGGCAAAAACGGGTGAGAGCGAACTGTGACTATTCCGACCACAAAACTGCGACCAAGCACTAGCCCAGTTTCGATATCGATTCTGACGAATCCAATTCGCTCCTGGCCATTTGCCATCTGACGATCGCTGCCAAGGCAATGGCTGCTGTTTCCACGCGCAAAGTAAATCGGGAAAGCGAAAATGGAATGCCGCCTACCTCGTGCGCCGCGCGGCGTTCATCCTCGGTCCAACCACCTTCCGGTCCAATCAAACCGATCCCTTGGAATGTTCCCGCTTTCATGATCGGCCCGCGAGCCGTTATGTCGGTTGTGTCGGCAAACCAAATGGCGGTTTCCTCGGACCGGCACCTCCACTTCTCGATGTCGATGGCTACTTGAGGATCAGCGATTTCCATCAGCCAGTTTCGTCCACACTGTTTGCACGCCGAGATGACCACGGACTCTAAGCGTTTCAGCGCGGCGGATGACGGCTGCGCCACGCCGCGTTGCGTCACTAATGGCACAAGGCGATCGCAACCTAACTCAGTCAATTTCTCAATCAACACCTTTTGCCGGTCCCCTTTGGGGAGAGCGACCGCCAAGGTCAGTTGGCCAGGTGGTCGCGCAGTACACAGGGGTTTGCACGCGACCGAACAGATGACCTGTTGTCGTCGTTGGGCTTGAATGGTGGCGCGTTGAACTCCGCCCCGCCCATCGAAAATCTCGATTTCGCTGCCAGGGCGAAGCCGCAAGACATTTCCCGCGTGGTGAGCCTCATTCGGCGGCAACTCAAATTCTGATGCGGTCGGTAATTCGGGGACAAAAAATCTGTGAACCATCGGTAACTGCCGTTGCAGCATCCTGTAAAACACAAGAGAATTAGAAACTGTGTCCACAATGTACGTCAGGCATTCCAGCCAGACCACGGCCATCGGGAGGGGCTGAACGGCCCTTCCCGAAGTACTTTAATCTGCTTTTCCTTTGCCGGGAGAGGGGTTGGGCCTGGGTTGACAGCAATGGGCACAGCATATTTGTTAGCGAGTTCTCAAGTTCCGAAGCGTTTCATGGTATTTATCGAATTTGATTTGGAAGACGGCGAGCCGATGCAAATCGACTTGCGCAACCCCTTTCGCGCGGCTTGGTTAGCGTGGCTGTGGCCAGGGGCGGGGCATTTTTATCAAGGCCGATTCACCAAGGGCTTTGTGATTATGATCTGTGTGCTCAGCTTGTTTACGATTGGGCTGGTCATGGGGCGAGGTCGAGTGGTCTATGCGTCCACGGCCAAGAATGATTTTCGTTGGCAGTATCTGTTTCAAGTGGGCGTGGGATTGCCGGCGGCTCCGGCGCTGTTTCAATCCGTCAAAACTGGTGGTGGGGGCGACCCTTGGTTTGTGCTGTGTGAGCGTTATCCGCCTCAATTCATGGGGGGCGGAGGTCAGTGGGATGCGCAGCCGTTTCATCGTGTCCAGCCGGACGTAAAACTTCCAGACCATATTCGGACGCTGAAGGACGGGTTCATGGCTCCACCAGCGGGACCCATTGACCCGGACAACAACGATGTACTGGGGATGTGGCATTCCGAATTGAAGCATTGGTTTGAAATCGGCACGGTTTATACTGTGGTCGCCGGCATTCTGAATATGTTGGCCATCTACGATGCGTTTAACGGTCCATTGTTAATTACACCGGCTACACGGCGGAAAATCGCAGAAAAGCGGGAAGAGCGGAAACAGAGAAAACGGAAAACGTGATGACAGGTGGAACGGCGATGTTATTGG
>DAOLCX010000637.1:0-2534 GCA_035327685.1 Pirellulaceae bacterium
GTCGGCACCATGGCAGGCGAATATCAACAAGCTGTGTGAGCGCTGCGGGTTCAAGGTAAAACGAATTTTGCTCCGTCCGTTTTTGGACACGTTGGTCGTCGCCGAGCATCGGCAATTGAGTGAAGGCGTCAACCTGCTCGTCCACCGAGTCGGTGAAACAGTCGATTTGACTTTAACGCAGCAAGGCCGCGTTCTGTTATCGCGGAGCGTTCTGTTAGCCGGTCACGACGAAACCGAATTGGATCGCGAAACAGCGCAAGAGATTCGCCGGACGGTCCTGACCGCCCCGCGGATTGGCGAGGGGCGCGCCGTCGATCGCGTGTTGTTGATCGGCCCAGAATCTGACATGGCTCGGATACGCGAATGGATGGCAGAACTGGGGGATGTGGAATTGGCGGCTTGTGATCCGCTCAGTGACAACAAAATCAGTTTTGGTCGCGGATTCGCCAACATCGAACGGCCAGAACAGTTCGCGGCCCACTTCGGCGCTTTACAATCCTTGGCAGGTTCCCGTGTACCGCAAATTGATTTTGCCAATCCGCGTCGCCGTGTCGAACGCAAACTCGACAAACGGCGTATGATCTTGTACGCCGCCTTGGCCGCCCTGGTGGTGATCGGCGGAGGGATCGCCATTTGGCAGACGTTGGCCAGCCAAAAGCGGACGATTACTCAGTTGCAGAAAGAGTTCGATGATCTTCGCGCAGAAAATAAAGGAGACGGTTTCCGCCCCGGCGTGGATGACGTGATTGGTGAAGTCCAATTGGTGGACCAATGGATGGCCGGAAAGGTCGATTGGGTTGAACAATTACATGAATTCAGCCGCCGCTTGATGACGGCCGACCAGACGATTCTGGAGTCATTCACTGGACTTTTATTGCGAAACCAGGAGATGAAAATCTCCATCAGCGGCCATCTTGACTCCCGCGAATCCGGGTTTTCGATTCAAGAAAGTCTGGCCGCTCCGGGCCGTCGCATTGTCCCAGGCAAGCTGGCTTTAGAGTCAAAGGTGCCCGACTACCCGTTCAGCTACGCGCTCGACTTGTTTACTGAACTGTCCGATTTCGAGACGGCCCAAGCGGTCAACGAGCGTATTTTGGATTCGGCTCAGAATTGGGGTACCTCCGGTGAACAGGCCGCCGAAGGGCAATCAACCGAGACTCCGGCTCTCCCAGCGCCGACTGACAAGGAATAAACGAGCATGTTTCAGAAAATGTCAGCGCGCGAAAAACTGCTCGCCCGTTTGGTCGGCGTGTTGGTCCCGATCATGTTATTGGGATGGGGCGGAGTCTGGCTCAGCAATCGTTATTTTGCCAACCGGGCTTCCATCCAGCGACTGCGCAATCAAATCTCGCAGGAAGAAAACAAGAAGCTGGACGCGCTACTGGCACAGCAACGTCGGTTTTACTATCGAGACCGCAGTGCTCCAAGCGACAGAAATCATCTCCAGGTCGAATACGCCCGCTGGCTGACTGATACGATCAGCAAACGCGCCGGCATGACCTTGCCCGCAGTAGTACCTCAGCCCAATCCCACCAAAGGGACTTATCGCGGCAGGCGCGTCAACGAGGTGTACAACCAATACACGTTTACCGCCAACAAAGTCATTGGCGACATCGGGCAATTGCTGAAATTCTTGGAGGCGTTTGAAGAGCTAGACTTGTTGCATCGAATCAGCACCCTCAAAATCCAACCTCAAATGACTGGAGGTGGGGCTGGGCAAGTTCAAACAAGAACGGGCAAGCTGGTGATCGACTTGACCATCGACGTGATGGCGATGTCCGATGCCGAAACCCAGCGCGATTTCGTGGCAGTCAAACGCGACTTGGGCGAACAACACGCTGAGTTAGTCAAGCAAGTCGCTTCCCGAAACATCTTCGGATTAGCCAATAATCCCCCTTCATTATCGGCGCGAAACACTCGTTTTACTGCCGAGCTGCCAGCCGCAACTGGCGAAACCGAAGAAGCCGAAACAGAAGTCGCAACACCAGCCGCAACGGCCAAAGTCTCGTTGTTGATCGATGGCGAAGACATTGATGAACACGATGTGTTGACTTGGGAAGTCGTCGCGTCCGACTTGACCGACTTCACGTTTGTCCCCGAGGGGCGTCGCCGGGCCCGCTTTAACGCGGAACAAGTCCCCGTCGGCACGTACGCCCTGACGGTGCGCGTCACCGACAACGGATTCCCGCAGAAATCTGCCGAGCGGTCGTTTAATATCGTGGTCGAGCCACCTGCGACTCCTCGCGTGGTCGAGCGTCCCGCTCAACCGCCCCCCCCCTTCAAATACGCGCAAACCGCTTACATAGTGGGAAGCTACGAAACCGGTGGCGTGGCCAAATGCATTATCGAAATCAAACCCCTGCAGCGCGAGCACCATCTCGGCATCGGGGAGTCGTTTGAACTTGACGCGAAAACCTGGACGATCCGAGGGATCGAAAGTCGCGAAGTGGTGATCCAGGTGGGCGACGAACTATTGACGTTTAAAATGGGGCGAACCCTCGACCAACCCGAATTCCGCTACCGAACTCGAACCG
>DAOLCX010000638.1:0-2530 GCA_035327685.1 Pirellulaceae bacterium
AAAGAAGAAATGCCTTTCTGGCTCCGTCGGCTCGCGCTCAACGGGGGGCGAGAGCTCCAGGTGGACACTGTGGACGAACAGATTCCGATCCCGGTCGCGCGGATTGTCGGCGCCAGGATTGTAATAGTCGTTTTCAAAGGTCAAACGCAACCGGCGCCTTCCTTTTAATAGGCGCGTTTCGATTTCAAACGTTTCAACCTCCTCATGCGATTCGATGAGGAACTGGCTGATCCGTTTGCGATCGACATGAAATGAAAACCGCACCGGTTCGTCACCCGCCTGTTGCCCCGCCGCGCGAACCCGAATTGTCACGGTTTGCGAGCGGGTAGCGTCAAAATCAAATTCGGCGGAACCATTCGCAAAGAAACTCAAGCCGCCATTCCCGTGATTGACCCCCTGCCCCACGCGCCATTGGCTGATGGCCAGTGGAACTTCCACCGCGGCCAAATCTTCCGGCGCCACAATGACCTGGCGACTGATCGCTTCCGCCGCCGACAGGTACTTCTCCATCAACAAGGGAGGCAAACTGAGCACATCGCCGATATTGTCGAAACCGTATCCGACGTCGTCTCCCGGAAAGTCATTCGCCGGCTGGTAATCCACCAGCAATAAATCAGCAATCGCATGGCGGTATTCTCGTCGATTGAGACGACGAATCGTGACTTCCCCCGGTGTGCGAAACTCCAAACAATCCAACTCGGTCAGAGTTTTCTCGACCCACTGGGACAGGGTCGCCCGGTCCTCCTCGGACATCTCGCCAAATTCTGGCGGCGGCATATTTCCGATTTCAACGCGCTGCACAAGCTGCTTCCAAAGTCCCGCGTCCCGGCGGATGCTCCCCTCTGTTTGGAAATGAGTGAGATCCAACCCCGCTTCCGGTTCATCGGAGTCGTGGCAGTCAAAGCAATAGGTCTTCAGAACCTGATGCAACGGGGCAGCGATCCGATCGGCATCCTTCTGCTGGGCTGCGACGGATTGCATCGACAAACAGCAAATAGAAAACCAGCAAATCCACCAGCCCTGTGAGCACCGACGCACAAGACTCCGCCAAGGAGATTCAGCATTCCTTGCCGGTCGGATCAGTGCTGGTCGGAAAGGCGTTGGTTGCATGTGCTTATACAATTGAGAACCCAATTCTCAAGGTCCATACGCTCGGCCGCAGCAGAGATGCCCTCATTACGTTGTTCGTGAAGACACAACCATTCCACCCTTTCAGACTAACCCGATCCGTCGCCGATTGCAACCTCGATGTCTGATCGCAAAAGCATGGCTTTAAGGCGTAGTTGGCATGACTTCGCGGCGAAGCTGCCCGCAGGCGGCGTTAATTTGATCCCCTTTTCTCTGCCGAAACTTGATGGTGATCCCGTATCGCTCGACCCGTCGACGAAACTCAAGAATCGCCGCCGCACTAGGAGTTTGATAAGGAAGGCCTGCCACCGGGTTGTAGGGAATCACATTCAACAACATCGTCCGTCCCGACAACAACGCGCCCAATTCCTCGGCCTGACTCGTCGAGTCATTGACTCCCGCCAGCAAGACGTATTCAAATGTCAGACGGCGGCCAGTCTTCTCAAAGAAGTAATCCGCCGCTTCCAACAATTCCGCAATTCCGATTTTCCGATTGACGGGAACGAGTTGATTGCGCAACTCATCGTTCGGAGCATGTAAACTGATCGCCAAATGATATCGGCACCCAGCATCTGCTAATCGTCGAATGGCCGGCGGCAAACCCACCGTGGAAATCGTGATCCGCCGCGCACTGATGCCAAAGTAATTCGGGTCGGCAGCTTGCTTCAATGCCGACTGAACATTTTCCACATTGGCCAGCGGCTCCCCCATGCCCATCATCACGATATGACTGAGGCGTTCATTCGCCGGCAATAAGCGCTGCAGTCGCAATACCTGTTCGACAATTTCATGGTCCGCCAGGTTGCGGTCGACTCCCTGCAGCCCACTGGCACAGAACACGCAACCCATCGCGCAGCCTACCTGACTGCTCACGCACACCGTTCGCCGGTCTCCGTCGCGGAGCAAGACGCACTCGATCAACCCTCCATCGTTTAAACGCAACAGCAACTTTTCAGTCCCATCTTCTGATCGCTGATGTCGAACGATGGTGGTTGACCACAACATAAAATGCTGGGCCAGTTCTGCTCTCAATGACGCGGGCAGATCAGACATCTGATCGAACGAGTCGGCGCGGCCCTGAAACATCCAATGGACGATCTGTTTGGCTCGAAATGCCGGTTGGCCGCGCGCTGCTAGCCAGTCTGGAAGCGCGCTGATTTCGGCCAACAGCGATTTAGGATCGGCTGCGGAAAACAGGTTTGAGGTAGATGGCTCGCGAGGGTTCATCGTATGGTTTATACTCCATTTGTTAGGGCAGAAGCAACGTATGGAATGGGATGACGACATCTGTTTGTGTTTTCATGTCTCGCGGAGAAAGTTGGAAAATTTTGTCCGCATTGAACACCCGCGGCGGGTCTCCGAAATGAGCCTCTGTGGCGGTGCGGGGACCGGATGTGGTTGG
>DAOLCX010000639.1:0-2528 GCA_035327685.1 Pirellulaceae bacterium
GCGCGATCCGTCCATTGTTTCTGCTGCTGTCAATCTTCGTTCCTGTTAGCGGAAAAACATCCCCTCATTGTTCTATGCGGCTTTCCGATCCCCATAATTTGCATTCCGTCTCCCGCCGCTCGGCGCCATGCCTCGGTTTCCCCCAAGCCCTGAAAATACTGCAATCAGCGTGTGGGATGTCTCGATCACAAAACCGACATGTTTGATTGTCACCCATGGCGATGGGTCAAGCAATCAGTGAGGAACCGACGAGGCTGCTAAACTCGCGTGCCACCAAGTTGACCAGGCTAACGCAGTGAATCTAATCGGGACCTGAGTTCGCGAAGGCGATCCGGATCGGTTTCCAGCGAGATGGCACGTCGAATAAGGATTCTCGCACCCACCGGATCATCTGTTTCTTCGCACCGCACCGCTTCCGCCAGTAAAGTTGCGATTTGGGACTGAACTTGACGCTGTTGAGCGTCGCGCTCGGCGCGGATAGCCGCCACGCTTCGGGCACCGCGGCTGGCAGTACTCAATTCGTTGATTCGTGCAGAACCCGCCTGCGCGGCCTCTTCGCGAACTGCGCGGACGATGTGGTCAGAGTTCAGGTCGCGGACCGGAGGACCTGTCAGGGCGGGGTCGGAACCCAAAATGGCAAACTGTTGCCGCTCCCAAGGTGAAAGTGAACCGCCCAATGCTGAGCCGACAACTGGTATCGTCCCAGAAACAAAAGGTCGGATTTCACCGTCAAACAGGTAGCCTCCTTGTCCGTTAGGAACGACTAGGGATGGGGCGGTGCTGGTCAGTGTGCGGCTGTTCCCTTTGCCCATTTCGATCAACATCGAAAAGTTCAATCCGTCCCCCATCCGGGCAAAACCCAATCGGCCCGATGCATTCGGGTCATAGCCTCCAAAACCGGGAATCGCACTTGCGAAACTATTTTGGCCGAATTGAATGTGGGGCAGAATTTGACCTCCTGGCCCCAAGCCGACGATTCGAGAGCCCGGGCCCGAACCGCCTGGAATTTGAAAGCCAAATCCGACTCCCATCCGTTCAAAATGGGATGAACCCACCGATGTCCATGGTGTTTGGACCCCTACCATTTGAGCTGCCGCGTGAATCGGCAACATCAGACAGCAAACCGCGATCAGCCCGAACGTCCGCATGGTCGCACCTCCTCCTGACCGCATTGCAACAAGCGGTCACCACAAGTTTTTCAGCCAGGAATGGCTGTTTTGCCCCCCGCCATTCTAATGGTTGTTGGCGGGCTGTGCCATGTTTTTTGTGGCCATCAATTGCCGAAGAGGCTCTCCAAACGCCCCTTTGTCTGCTGCGCGGCAGGATTTTCAACGAAATTTTTTGAAAACAGCGAACCTTTTTCCGAAAAGAGTGTTCAATAGAACCATCGGGAACTTTGGGGGACACTCCATCGTCTTCTCGTTGGCGGTCGAACGCGGGTTTGGCCGAAATTTCTGGTTATCTGGACTTATGTGCGCTTAGCAAATAGGAGCTGTACCGTGCGAAGTAATAACGCCTCCACCATGACTTGGAACGACATTGTCGGTCGCCGAGCCAATTCGGTGGTAGCTGGATTGCGCACGAAAACAGCCATTTTCGGGCGCCTCTGGTATTACTGCCCACAGGGAAACACCGGCGGCCAATGCCTACCGGTGGTCGATTCATTGCGTCCCAGTGATCGCATGCATCGATCTGAACGGTTTCCCCAGTTTTAGTTGTTCGGCAGTATCTGTTTGATTTGAAAAATCTGGCTTTTCCTTGCGATTGATGCCGCGCCATGTAGCGGCTCAAGGCACTGCACCTGAATGGGGTCGTTAAGCGACTTCCTTCGGTCTGTTTGCGGCGACTGAAGTTTCGTTCGTCGTCCTTTGGGAAATAGCCCCATCAATAAAGGCTCCAGAGCCATGAACGCGATTGTGCAAAATACCGAAAAGTTGACACGCCATGTCGAGTTGGTGCAACGTGCACAAGCTGGTGACCGCGCGGCATTAGGCGATTTGTTCACCCAGTTTCGTCCGGTCGTGCTGGCCATCATTGCGCGACGCGTCAAGGACGCTGGGGACGCCGAAGAGTTGACCCAAGACGTATTTGTGAAGGTCCTCGAGAAGCTGGACCAGTTGCGTCAAGCTGAGGCATTTCCGGGATGGGTCAAGTCGATCGCTGTCCGTCTGTCGTTGAACTTCGTTCAGCGGCGTCGGGTGGCGCTGGTTGACCAGCTTGGGATGGTCGGCGAGTTGGACGAGCAATCTCCGACGGAAACCGCGATCGCACGCGAACGCGCCGACACGCTTCGCTCGGGTTTGGATCAGTTGCGAGCTCTGGATCGCGAAACGCTCCATGCGTTTTACATCGACGGCAAGTCGATTCTGGAGATGGCAGATGAGTTCGAAGCCCCGATCGGAACGATCAAGCGGCGCCTGCATGTGGCGCGTCAGCGTTTGGCTGGCGAAGTCGAAATGCTGGCTTCCGCATAGTGGCCACCGGCGGCAAGGGCCGCTCTGGCCAGCGCTATTGCCCGAGCCAGGACG
>DAOLCX010000640.1:0-2517 GCA_035327685.1 Pirellulaceae bacterium
CCAACCGAGACTTCCAGGTCCTGGCCAGTCGCCTGGAATCGTTGAATCCGTTGGGAGTGCTGGCTCGAGGCTACAGCGTCACGCGCTCAGACGCCCACCCCGTTCTGAATGACGTAAAACAAGTCAACGTGGGCGAGTTAGTTACCACGCGTTTGGCAACCGGCCTGTTCACCAGCCGTGTCGAAGAAATATTTAATTACCCGGAGACTGCTGACGATGAGCCGCAAAAAGAGAGAACCAACGCCGGATGAACCGGTCAGTTTTGAAGTGGCATTCGCCCGATTACAAGACTTGGTGAAGGATTTGGAATCGGGCAGGTTATCGCTCGATCAATCGCTGGAATGTTACGCTCAGGCCGTGGCTCATCTGCGGACCTGCGCCGCCTCGTTGGAACAAGCTGAACAGAAAATCCGCTTGTTAGTTGATGTGGACGAGCAAGGGCGAGCGATTACACAGCACTTTGGACACCAGGCATCGACACATCGATCCAGTTGGGACCATGACGCATCGAACCTCGATGACCACGATGACGAGTTTGCCGATGATGGTATGAAGGATGAACTGTAGTCATTGCGTCAGGTATGACTCACATAGATTTTCATGCTGCGATCGGTCATTTCCACGATATTGGAAATCGGGAGCATGGGTCCTGGTTCTTGATCGTACAGATCATAGGGTGACTCGGCCGCGGTATCGGCAAACAATCGCCAAGTGTGGACGCTGGCAACGGCCGGAATCACGAACTGCCTTGAGCGCTGGTCGGCGTTGAACAACATCATGACTGCTTTCGCGTTGAGGTGCGGATCGTCTGAGCTGCGCGAAGGAATCAACACACAAATCAGGCAGTGTTCCGGTTTCTCCCAATTGACCGCGGTGCCCATCGGGCTGAACCAGGACACGTCTGGAAGTCCTGTTGCCGCATCGGTATTTCCAGTCAGGAATTGTGCGCGGCGGACTGTCGGTTGGTTGCGGCGAAAATGGACCAACCCTTGGTAAAATCGCAACACATCGGCGTGGCGCCGCAGATGATCCCAGTTGAGCCACGAAATCTCATTATCCTGGCAATAGGCGTTGTTGTTCCCCAATTGCGTGCGGCGTACTTCATCCCCCATCAACAGCATCGGGACACCCTGGCTGACCAACAACGTGGCCAGCATATTTTTGATTTGGCGCTGGCGAATCGACTCAATCAACGGGTCTTCGCTGGGTCCTTCGTGGCCGTAGTTGTCGTTTAAGTTGTGGTTTTCGCCATCGCGATTGTCTTCGCCGTTGGCGTGGTTGTGCTTGTCGCGAAAGGAAACCAGGTCATTGAGCGTAAAGCCATCATGCGAAGTAACGAAATTGATGCTGGAATAGGGCGCACGGCCACCCGGTTGATACAGATCGGCTGATCCCGCCAATCGCGTGGCTAACGGTCCGCGCAACCCCAAATCGCCGCGCCAGTAGCGCCGCACATCATCGCGATACCTCCCATTCCACTCGGCCCAACGTTCGCTGCCAAATGAGCCGACTTGATACGCCCCTGCGGCATCCCAGGCCTCGGCGATAATCTTGGTGTCGGACAATAATGGGTCTTCCGAAATCACTTCGATCAATGGGGGATTAGCCACCAGATTTCCTGACCGGTCGCGACTGAGGATCGACGCCAGGTCGAAACGGAATCCGTCGATGTGGTAGTTGTGAACCCAGTGCCGCAAACAATGGAAGATCATCTCGCGCACGATCGGATGATTGCCGTTAATCGTATTGCCGCAACCGGAATAGTTGCGGTAGTATCGGCGGTCGTGTTCGAGCATGTAGTAAACCGAGTTTTCCAAGCCCTTAAAACTCAGCACCGGGCCCAGGTGATTACCTTCACAGGTATGATTGAACACGACATCGAGAATGACTTCGATACCGGCCTGATGCAGTGCGCGCACCATTTGTTTGAATTCGTGGATGTGCCCCCCGGGCGTGGAACTTGAGCCATAGCCGGAATGAGGAGCGAAGAAGGCCAGGGGGTCGTATCCCCAATAATTGGGACGCGGATGGGGCGCTCCGTTAAACAGGTTTTTGGGAAATTCGTGAACGGGCATCAACTCGACAGCCGTAACCCCAAGTGATTTGAGGTAGGGAATCTTCTCGATGACCCCCAAGTAAGTTCCGGGATGTTCGACGCCGCTGGACGAGTGCTGCGTAAATCCCCGAACGTGCAGTTCATAGATAATGGAATCCGACAACTCATAGCGCAAATGCCGGTCGCCTTCCCAATCGAAAAAGTCGCTGACGACGACGCATTTGGGAGGGCGAATGATTCCGTCCGTGGCCGGTTGAAACGAGCCGACCAGTGCCTTGGCAAACGGATCAATCAACCGGGCGTGTGGGTTGAACCAATGTCCCCGATCGGGATCATGCGGTCCCGATGCCTGAAAATGATAGAGTTGTCCCACTCCCACGCCGGGGACAAACATGCTCCACACATCGCCCCAGCGGTCGGAGTCTCGGTCGAAATCGAGGATATCGGCGGGTTCTGTTTCG
>DAOLCX010000641.1:0-2515 GCA_035327685.1 Pirellulaceae bacterium
CGTTTTGGACTGAGGTCGGCTGCCAAAAAACTATCCAGGAGCCAGGTTCGGCGGTCGGCCTGGCACGGTGATCTGCTGCAACTGGGTTAACACGCGCTGAAAGACTTCCGCCTACAGATGGCAGATGAATCGGCACGAACCAGAGTTGTGTTGCGCCGCTTTATGTTTCTCTATGGCGCTTAAGAAACACGAAGAAGCGACTTGCTATGCGATGATGGCCATCCAACTCCGATCGCATGAAACGCGATATCGTAAACATTTGCAGTCCGTCCAACAATGCCGCCGCAGAATTGAGCGGTGCGGCGCATTGTTATCGGACAGATTCAAAGGCTGCTAAACGCAATTGAGCCTGGTGATGCAGGTCGTCGTGTTGAGTTAACTCGTGGAATCGGGCCATATTCCACAAGCACTGATAGGCATGGTCCCAACGCTGTGACTGGGCGAATAACTCGTAGGCCGATTCCAGGCCCTGTAACCCTTCTTCGGTTTGTCCGCTCATCAGTTTGACCAGAGCCAAATCTGCCTGTGCCAGTTGTCGTTCGATGTCTGGCCAATGATCGCTGTTTGCCAGCGCCAACTCCAGCAAATTGTTTCCTTGGTCGATGGCCCCGTTTTGCACCTTGATCGCCCCCAGAATGGCTTGTGCGCGACCGGCTAAATCGGCACCCGGATGTTGGCCGATAATGCGAATCAAAATGGAACTGGCGGGGCCGGGTTGCCCGGCTCCAATCAAGCCCCGCGCCTGGTACAGTTGCAGGGCCCCTGCCACTGGCCGATCTTGTATCAACGCTTCGGCCTTCTTGAAACACAGCACGGCACTTTGCCCCTCGTCTCGATCCAGATGCATCAGCCCCACGGCGCCCCACACTATCGCTTCGCGATAATCAGTCCCCAAGTCAGCGTCGATGCGGAAAGGAACTCCGTGTTGGGTCAGGTAAGCTCGGAGGGGTTCGATGCATTCCATCGGCCAAGACAATTGTGACGGGCGAGCGAACGCCGCTCGATGCCAAAACTGCGGGTCTGCGATCCCGGCGGTGTTGACCAGAAGTGCGCGTTCTTTCACGGCTTGTTGCCAACTGGCACGCCATTTGTCATGCTGTCCGGCATGGCGATACATCTCTCCTTGCAACAACCACATCTTCGCCAGCACGTATCGGGGGGCAGATTGAAACTCGTCAACACCTTGCTCCATCAATCGCATGGCGCTCTCGGATTGCCCCGCCATCATGTGCGCAATGGCCACCAGGCGGATGTCTTCGAGGCGCAAGTAGGTTGCCGGGGGACGCGGTTTGTGTTGCAATAAGTTGAGTTTGGTCGCCATGGCGGGCTCGCCAGATTGGATCGCCTGCCAGCATTTGGCACGCTTGTCCCAATACGGGCCCCACGACCCATCCGAAGTTTGAAATGCAGGAGAGAAAAACGGAGTATCCGGAGACAAATACTCGTCCAGGCATTCCGCCAATTTCCGCAAGACAGGGTTTCCCAACGACTCAGCATTCATCGATTGGAGGGTTTCGCAAGCGATATCCGGATAGCGCCGCACCAGATTCTGGAACGAACGTTCACGTTGTTGGTCATACAGCTCAGTCAAGGTCACGCGAAATTCGGAAACAGTCAACGCCGGTTGATCCACTTCGCCCAGCACGACGCCTCCTCCATCCCAACGAAACTTGTTCGCAGGTGCCGTCGAATCTGCGGTTTCACCCCTGAAATCGCCAGACTCTGAGGTAACCTCCGTCAACGATTTGCCGGTCCGCGCATGATTTGCCGGCGACGAACAACCGACGATTCCAATCGCCAGCCAACAGGTCCAACTTGACCATCTAAAAGCGTTTCGGAACGACATTGTGAAACCTTAGTTCGCGATGAAGTTGTTGTTCATCCAGATTGACCCTGACGATTTCGTCCGGCAGAAAAGTGTCGAGCTGCTCGGCGCCCACGGTTGCGGTTGGATGGACACTCAACGTTTGCAATAACTCCTGGCTGACACAGGCAGACTCGGTCGGCGTGTTGAAGATAAACGGTCGAATCATCACCACCAGTTCGCGCCGAGTGCGCCCCGTGTTCTGCCGACGGAAAAAAAAGCCCAGGACCGGCAGTTTGCCCAATACCGGAACCTGGCGCCGATTATCCGAGACCTCCTCCTCGATCAGTCCACCTAATGCAACGGCCAGGCCATCCTTGGCGACGATTGTGCCACTCACAGTGCTGCGATTGACAGTATCGACTTGTTGATTGATGATCCCACCGGCTGGATTCAGAACAGGAATGCGTCCGCCATTCAAAACACGGCGTGCGTTTTCCTGAACGACACGCAACGTCACCGTGCGGTCGGCGTTAATGCTGGGGGTAATCAGCAAGGATTGTCCGACGTCCCGTAGCTCTGTGATGGGCGTCCCGGCAATGGTCGTGTTGGCATTGCCGGCGGCGATGACCTGCGGCGAGTTAAATCCGACGGTAAACGGGATCGTATCGCCTATAAAAATACGGCTGACTTCGTTATTGGCGGTCAATA
>DAOLCX010000642.1:0-2495 GCA_035327685.1 Pirellulaceae bacterium
GGCAAAAGGATATTGCGACCCATACGGGCAACGCTAATCTAACCCCCCAACGGCGGGCCCACACCAAAAATCGCCTGCAACAACTCGCTGCGACCGGCACCGACCAAACCAGCCACCCCCACAATCTCGCCGGCCCGCACGGAAAACGAGACAGCCTGTTGTGGAAAGGCAGTCGTAACCAGTCCTTCGACAGCCAATGCTTCGTCACCCAACGCATGCTCACGGCGAGAAAACCGTTGCGCCACATCCCGTCCGACCATCATCCGCACCAGCGCGTCATGCTGAATTTCCTTGCCATGCAACTCCCCCACCCGATAGCCGTCGCGCAGCACCAACACGCGGTCCGCCAGTCGACAAATCTCTCCCAACCGATGCGAAATATAGATCAATCCACAGCCGCGTTGACGCAGTTCGTCGATGAGGCCAAACAAACTCTCGGTTTCCCGCTGCGAGAGACTTGAAGTGGGCTCATCGAAGATGATGACGCGCGCATCGACGGCCAAGGCCTTGGCGATCTCGACCATCTGCTGCCGCCCGACGGTCAATCTATCAGTGGGTGTCACTGGAGAAATCGACAACCCAACGGCTTTCAGATGGCGTGTTGCATCGCGCAGCATCTGGCGGCGTTTAATCCAAGGCCCCCACCGCGGTTCACGCCCCAAGAATATGTTCTGCGCAACATTCAAGTTTCCGCACAAATTGAGCTCCTGGTGGATCAATACGATCCCCTGCTGGATCGCCTGGCGACTGGTATGCAACTTTACTGGTCGCTCCCCCAAATAGATCTCGCCAGAGTCTGGCGTTTGCGCGCCAGCCAGGATTTTCATCAACGTACTCTTTCCCGCTCCGTTTTCACCCACGATGCCCAGGACTTCTTGAGATCGCAGAGAAAAGCTGACCCCACTCAAGGCTTGGACACCAGGAAATTGTTTGCTGATCCGCTCGACGCGCAACAGGCAAGAGTTGCTCGTCGCCTGAGTAAGAGTCCGCGCGCTCATCCGCCATGTGGCCCGTGGGGCTAGTTCGCCGATCCCGACTTGGCTCTCAAGTCGGCCCAAAATTCATCTACGTTGCCGCGAACCACAGCCCGAGGTGGGATGTCGATGTACTTCGATTCGGGAATGACACTCTGATCCCCACGCAATAACTTGGAAAGGACTTCTACCGATCGATAGCCGTATAGGTAAGGATCCTGAACCACCGTTCCGAAAACGTATCCGTCTTTAATGCCCTGCAGTGTCTCGGCGTTTTCATCAAACCCGACGACTTTAATCTGGCCCAATTTGCCGCTTTGGCGCAACGCCTGAATGATCGCTGGTGGATTGTACTCGAACAGTCCCACCATCGCTTGCATTTTCGGATACTTGTTAATAGCATCCTCGGCCTTTTGTTTCGCGACCTCGGATTTCCCCTGGTCGAGGATCGTGTCAAGAATCGTGTATTCATCTCCCACGATTTCGCCTCCCACCGGATCCATCGAAATTTGTCCTGCGGCGGGAATCGGGCGGCCTAACAATTCGTCGATCACGCCTTGCCGTCGGTTTTGCGAATTGTCCTGTTCCAACCTGCCGACGAATAAACAGACTTGTCCACCTTCGGGCAATGCCTGCTTGACCAACTGCCCCGTCATGCGCCCCGCAGTGTAATTGTCCATCCCGATATACACCAATCGTTCAGATTCAGGCGCATCTGAATCGTGCGTGATCAATGTGACTTGTTTGGCCCATTGGTTGAGCATGTCGGTTTGGTTTTGGGCGTCGATCGGGCTGATCGCCAGTCCGTGAATACCTGATACCAACAAGTCTTCCACAATCTGCTTTTGCCTGGTAGCCGTAGCTTCTTCCGGGAATTTGACATCACAGACTATGTCGAAGTCCTTTTCTGCATCCTTGCATCCCACCGCCGCAATATTCCAGAAATTGGCAATCTGGTTGGTCACAAAGGCGACATGCAAGGTTTCCGCTGTCGAAGTTGATGAATTGGAGGCTCCGCCAGGCTTTACCGATCCAGCATCTTGAGGCGCACGATTCTGACAACCCAGGCAAGCGGCCAACACCAACAATCCCAGAGACACCCACCAACATTGGACTATACGTTTCATCGCCAATTGTCCCGTAGATAACTGATCGTGGCCGAGTACAGACCCTCTGCGGAGGCCAATCTCATTGATTGTGGGTTTGGTTCACAGGGGAATCAAGTGGACAAAGCGATAATTAGCGGTTGAGCAATTGTCCTCCCAGGCTCCTTCAAAGGTGGAATAATCACGCCTGTATTTTGAACATTTGCGGACATTTGCCCTGCATTTCGGCTCCGCGAACGGTTACAAAAAAAGAGGCGCAGGTTTTGCGACCTGCGCCTCCTCAATTACCATCTTGTCGGCAAACTTCGAAGGTTGCCAAACAAACCGTATTACAGTTCCATACCCAGGACGAATTCGCCATCAAAGGCACCCATCACGGCGTACAGGTACTCCCAGTTTGCCGAACGAGCGATAT
>DAOLCX010000643.1:0-2490 GCA_035327685.1 Pirellulaceae bacterium
AGGACAAGAAAATCGATGGCCTTTGTTGTCCTTCTCGAAAATGAAAATGCATGACCACCAGAAATGTACCTCCGCCAACCGGATGTATCGCGCGGAAACGTTGATGCCCACCCTGGTTATTATCGACGAATGGCTCCCCGAAGGCATCCTTTGGGCATTTAGAATAGGCACCAAACCTACGTCGAGAGCGTTCAATTTTGATACACGTGTTCAATTTTGATACACGCAAAATAGAACAAGCCCGGCAAACATCGCCGAGCTTGATTCCGAAAAAATCGAGAATATTTTAATAAAACCAGCCTGGGCCATGGACCCAAGGGTCCCTGGCCACCAGCTCTGCCTCGTCTCTGTTCAGCCCCGATTATCGCTAACCAGATTTGGTTTTTCCAACCTGGGAGAACGTCGGTTAGTGCTAGAGAGCAATTGTCGGGCCAAATGAGATGAAAATACAGAAGTTCGCAGGAGTTACGGGTGGAACAAAAGTTAGGAAAGTACGCAATTTACCAAATTACTCAATTTTTACGTTCGTGCGGACGATGACAAGACGGGGTAACCCGCCCCAGAAATCTGCCACTTTGAAAAAGGCAAGAGAAACACGCGCCCGCGATTTCTTGACTCAACGACCCAGTTCTGAAGGAAAACTAGAGATGCGATTGAATTCATTTTTGGCGCTATTAGCGCTGGTTCTGGTGCTTCCCACCGGATGTTGTGTAAGTCGAGTGGGTTGCGATAGTGGCCCACTTGTTGGAGCCACCTGCGGCTGTGATTCAGCTTGCCAAGGTTCGGGTAGATGCCGATGCTCAACCGGCTTGCAAAGTCGTTTGGCGGGAGGATTGTTGACGAGATGCGGCTCAGGGCAATCTGGCTGTCAGAGCGGCCAGTGCGGATCGGGTTGTTCGACTTGGACCGGTCCTTTGGGCGCTGTTTCCATAACTCGTTCCTCAGGTTGCCAGGATGGATCATGCGGAGTTGGCGGCCGTGGCGGCCTGCTGAACCGAGGTGCAGGATTTGGCAGTGGAGCAGGATACATGGACGGCTCATCAGGAATGTTTGCACAAGGCTACTGTGCCGAACATGGCGCTGGGAGCGGAGTGGCATTGGCCGGGGGCCTGGGCGGCGGTTTTGGAGGAAGAAGCGGATTGGGTTGCGGACGATTCGGATGTGGTCGCAATGGTGCACTGTGCATGGGCTGCCGCATGCGGGGAGGCCGCAATCATCCGTACGGCGGCGAGATTCCACACACGGATCCCTACGCATACGCTGGATGGGGACAAGGCGGAGGCGCAGAAGGCTTCGGCGGAGGCCCAGTCAACTACGCTTACCCATATTACACGACTCGCGGTCCACGCGATTTCCTGATGAACAACCCGCCGTCAATCGGTTGGTAGTACGCGTTTCCATCGCCACACCACAAACGTCGTTTGAACCGTCAGACGGCGCATTGCTACGATAGATTTCCGAGAACCCCGGGGAGCGTCCGCTGCCTGGGGTTCTTTGTTTAACATCCTGCCTGTGTTATCGTTTTCCCGATTGCCACAGAGAGTTGCACTGACATGGAAGCCGCGAAATTGCCCCTTAATTTGAACCAACGCGCGTTGAACTCATTAGACGGATCGAGGCCAGAATTCTCGACGTTCAAGATTGATGAACATCGTTTGCCGTCGGGGGCGATTGTCTTGGATTTTGGAACTCGTCATGGCGGGACGATTGGCGGCGGTTTGTTGTTGGCACGCGCGTTGACGGCGGACCTGGCTCAAATCAATTTGAGCTCCATGGCCATCGGCTCGGTTCCATATTGGCCGGCCATTCAGGTAAACACGGACTGGCCGTTGTTGGCATGCATCGCGAGCCAATATGCCGGGTGGCATGTTCAGCAGGAGGGATATTTCGCGATTGGAAGTGGACCAGCACGCCTGCTTCGCGGAAGAGAAGAGTTGCTGACGCAGTATCAATTGACCGAGCGTTCGTCACGTGGGTTGGTGTCGTTGGAAACACATCGATTGCCTGGCGACGAGATCATGCGCGGCATGGCGGAAGAATGTGAGATCACCGCGGATCACTTGGTCGCGTGTGTTGCCAGGACAGCCAGCTTGCCGGGTTCGGTGCAAATTGTGGCGCGCAGTGTCGAAGCGGCCATGCATAAACTGCATGAACTAGGATTCGATTTGCGGCGAGTTCATGCCGCGGTTGGATTGGCCCCCTTGCCGCCCCCCGCATCCGACGACCTACAAGCCATTGGCTGGACCAATGACTCGATTCTGTACGGTTCGCATGTGGCGATGTGGATAGCTGGGGACGCTTCGGAAATTCAACATGTCTCAGGGGAGTTGTGTAGTCAGACGTCGCGCGATTTTGGCCGCCCTTTTCTGGACATCTTTGAACAATATGATCGAGAGTTTTACCGGATCGACAAGCTGCTTTTCAGCCCGGGTCAGGTGACATTATTTGCGGTTGACAGCGGGGAGACGTTCTCGGCCGGGGCTATCCACC
>DAOLCX010000644.1:0-2483 GCA_035327685.1 Pirellulaceae bacterium
ATGTTGTCAGTGTTTGGGGGGCTGCTGGCCTATGCCGCCCGTGATCAGTGGATGCCGTTCCACGAAGTGACCGTGGTCCCAGTCCTCACGGCGCGCGGCACATCGCAGCGAGAGGGGACGCCGTTGTTCCAGGCGGCAGGTTGGGTGGAACCGCGTCCGTCACCAGTCCAGGCCGCGGCACTGGCGGAAGGAATTGTTGCGGAGGTCCTGGTTGTCGATGGCCAGGAGGTCGAGCAAGGGGAACCGATTGCCCGTTTGATCGACACCGATGCGCGGTTGGCTTTGCGCCGCGCGAAAGTGTTGGCCGACGTCCGGCGGGCCGAGTTGCATAGTGCGACCGCCGATCTTACAGCAGCGCGGCAGCGACTGGAATTCCCGGTCCATTTGCAGGCTGAGCTGGCCGAGGCGCAGTCCATCTTAGCCAAAAGCGAATCCGAGCGGGCCAAATTGCCGTTTCTGATCGAAGCTGCCGAGGCACAGGCAACCTTGGCCGCAGAAGTATTGGCAACGCGTGAGGCCGCGCGAGACTCGGTCGCAGGGATGTTGGTCCGTCAGGCTCGCAGCGAACGGGATATGGCAGTGGCTCATCTCAATGAACTGCAACAGCGGGGCAGTTTATTGGAAACGGAATTAGCGGCGCTGCGGGCTAGAGTCGCAGCGCTGAATTCAAAATTGGAATTGCGTATCGAGGAACAACGCGCGGTGGCTGAAGCCGAGTCCAAGGAAGCGGCGGCCCGCGCCCGCTTGATCGAAGCCGATTTGGCTGTCGAGCACGCCGAATTGGTGGTGGAACGGATGACCGTCCGAGCGCCTATATCCGGGAAGATTCTGCAACGCATGGCTCAACCTGGAACGAGTTTGATCGGGCTGGATCCTTCGGGCGGGCACAGCTCTAGCACGGTAGCGACGATGTATGACCCGCACCAACTTCAGATCAGAGCAGATGTGCGCTTAGAAGATTTTCCGCTGGTCGTCCCAGGCCAACGAGTGTTGGTTGAGACTGCGTCACTTCGCCAGCCACTTCAGGGCATCGTGCTACAAACGACATCTTCCGCGAACATCCAAAAAAACACGGTGGAAGTCAAAGTCGCATTGGTCGATCCGCCAGCTGTGATACGACCTGAAATGTTGGTGACCGCCACGTTCTTGGCCCCGCTGGCCACGGAGGGAGATCCGACTGACGAGGAACCGATGTTGCGCATTCTGGCGCCGCGCGATTTGATCGAAGGGAGCGGCGACCAGGCTCAAGTCTGGGTGGTCGGCGATCGACAGCGAGCGGAGTTGAGGCCCATTCGATTGGGGAGTGTCGTGACTCCGGGTTGGATCGAGGTTGTTTCTGGTTTAAACCCCACCGACAAAATCATCGCCAGCGGACGCGAACGTTTGACCGCCGGCGCGCGACTGAGAGTCTCCCATAAATCCGAAGAGCATTGACGTATGGCATTGGTTGAAATCCGAAATCTGACAAAACGCTATACCAAGGGTGAAGAGGTCATCACCCCGGTGTTGGAGATGGACTTGGACGTGACTGCTGGCGAATTGGTTTCGTTGATGGGGCCCAGCGGGACCGGAAAAAGTACGCTGCTCAATCTCATCGCGGGAATTGATCGTCCCGACACGGGGACCATTCGTGTGGACGGCGTCGAGATCACTAAACTGACGCGCGGACAGCTTGCGGATTGGCGCGCGGCCAACCTGGGATACATTTTTCAAACTCACAACCTGGTTCCCGTTTTGACGGCCTATGAGAATGTGGAACTTCCGGTATTGCTGCTGCCGCTGACGTCCAAGGAACGGCGCAGGCGCGTCGAGATTGCGTTGGAGGCCGTGGGGTTGACCGATCGGGCACAGCACTATCCTCGGCAATTGTCCGGAGGACAAGAACAGCGCGTCGGGATCGCTCGCGCGATTGTCGCTCATCCCAAGGTCGTCGTGGCCGACGAACCGACAGGCAGTTTGGATGCCGACACCAGTCAACAGATCCAGGTGCTGTTGCAACGACTGAACCGTGAGTTGGACATCACGATGGTCATGGTGACCCATGATCCCGATGTGGCATCCATCGCGACTCGCCAATTGCGACTGGATCGAGGTCGAGTTTCCGAGCGCGAGGTTACGCATGATCTGTGCTAAGGAACGCGTGAACCATGACATCGGGAATTGCGTGGCACTGGAAGAAATTCAGCTGCTCAGGAGTAACCGCGTTTTGAGCGGTACTCGGCCGAATTACAGCCAGCGTGAAGTACCGTACCAGGGACGTGATGATCCACGCATTCCTAAACGGTCTAAATGGACCATTTCGGTCCCTGGAGACTCATTGTCATGGATGACAAATGAAAAAGAACAAAGGCGGGCCTGATGTTTCGTTTTTTGCCATACATTTTCAAAACGTTATGGCGGCACCGGACGCGGACGGTTTTGACTGTCAGCGGTACGGCGGTTGCCATCTTTGTGTTGTGTGTTGTGGCGGCCGTTCAGCAAGG
>DAOLCX010000645.1:0-2482 GCA_035327685.1 Pirellulaceae bacterium
AATGCGTTCAAAGATTTTTGGCACCCGAATCCCCGTTCCGCAAAAAGCCACCTGGCCATCGACATTAAACCAAGGGATCCCCGAAGGCATTTGACCGCCAAACAATCCCGCCGATCCGATCCGTTTTTTGTTGACTTCTACAATCCAACCGCGTTCCAGGAAATACCGCAGGACCGTTGTGAACTTAGGCTTGGGAATGCGTAACGAGGGGGGCTGAAAAAATACGCGGCCCAGTTCCAGGGCTTCCAGTCCCCAGGCTTCGTTGAGTAATCCGTTTTCTGCTTCCCTGTCTCGCCGCACCAAACGGAGGTCGTCTGAAAAGTGGAAAACGCCCAGGCGTTGCACTTCCACGATCACATCGTCATAACTGGCGGCCAATTTGCCGAACCATTGCGCACTATGCTGTTCAAACCGGACCAGGCCTTTTGGTTTCACGGCCACTTCGGTCATTCGGAGTGATTCAGGAAGTTCCTCGGCCAAGGGGACGTCGTGTTCATAGACAAAACGGGAAAGCATGGCCGCATTCTCCGCCGGGATCCGCACAGGTTCCTGCGCCCCAACTTGCTGGAACAACGGCGCGAATTCACGTGGCAGTCGCGCCACCCAATTCGAGAACAGCAACAGCCCGCTACTGGAAGAGACGCGCGGGCGTTCCACAATCTCCTTGCCTTGTGAGTTGAAAAGCTGGGCCCGGACCGAATAGTCCCCGCCTACCAATTCGTCAATTCGCTGCCGGACGATCAATGGTTTGTGCTCGATATACTCGATCTTATTCGTGTCTGGGTGATCGGGCGATCTCGTACCTCTGGGCGCGAAATACAAGTGGCCCGTCAGGAACAACTGTTGTAAGGTCTTGAATGGATTGTCTCCCAGCGTCAAATATGGCTTGGATGGCCGCCGGCCCCAGAAATCCGTTTCGAAGCCTTGAAGTTCTTCCACGATTTCGTGATCGTCCTCGCTGATATCGGTTTGCCCGCTCAGCACTTGTTCAGGTTTGACCTCGACGTAACGCTGTGTTCCGTCTCCATCCTGGCGCGCTTGAAACATCAACACGCACAGCTCGCTACCATCGCGCGCCGCACGAATCGTCACACAGTAATGAAGAGGTGGCGCGTCGGTGGCTTTGCCTTGTCGCGCCCAAGGCATCAACAACGAGCGAAACTGCCAGGGTTCCAGCGCTGGCTTTGGAGCGGATTGCGATGAGCCGCGAGTCTGCCCGACGTTTGATTTGGACGTCGACGACGGAGCAAACACATCCAGATCATCTTCAACGGAATCTAACAGCCTATTCACCGCTGATTCGAAGTCGACTTCACTCAAATCGCGAGTGTTCAACAGGTCTCGGTTCGCGCCCAGTCCACCAGGTGCGGCGGGCGTCGGCCGCGGTTGAGCCTTCACCATTGGGCCTTCGAAAATACTCTGAAACCGTTTGGGAAAGGCCGATTCACGAGTCGTTTCGAGTTGCCGCAGCAACCCCCACACATGTTTGCATAAACCCTGCTCAGCCGCGTAAGGGCAGGTGCACGTCGCAAACAATTTGTCTGAACCCGGTCCCCATTCCAACTGCAACGTATAATCCTCGGACCCATGTGCTATCGCATCGACCGATCGATTGGTCACTTTGGTGATCGACGTGACTTTTGGGCTGATGTACCCTTCGCCGCGATTGCGCAGAGCACTGGGAAAAAAATTGGACAGTCGTTGGGTCAGTAGCATCCGTCACCACTCAAGAATTCAAAGACAATCGCTTTCTCGCGAACCATGCGATGAGGAAACCATTAGTATCCGTTTTTGCAGGACAATCACAAGTTCAGATTTGTGAAAACGAAACAGTTCCAGGTCTACGGGGGGCTGCAGCAGCCTGGAATTCAAACTCTTAGCACCTGGCAGGCCGAGCAACGTCGCCGTTTTCCCGACTAATCTCGCAAATATTCGAAGCCTGGTGTGGGTTGTCGCGCCGCAAACGTGGCCGCCAGATCATCCCCGATGATGGTTTCGGATTGTGGATCCCAGCGAATGGTTCGCCCTAACCGCGCGGCAATGGCCGCCAAATGGCAGGTATTCATGACTTGCAAGTGAGAATACACGTCGCTGATCGGCAAACCGCCTTCCGCAATCGTCCGATAAAAATTCGATTTGTGGCCTTCAAAGGGTTTTCCTTTATAAAGCTCAACCAATTCGTCGGGTCCGAAATGGTCGGCATCCCAGTTTTCTTCGATCGGCTTCCCCGTGATTTTGCCACGATTTACAAAGATGCGGCCTTTGGTCCCCTCGAAGAGTATGCCGTTTTCACTGCGGCTGGAAATCGTCATCACCACCCCGTCCGCGAACTTGCAATGCACGGCAAAATCGTGTGAAGTGTTGTAGCTATCATCAGCCACAGGAAATCCGTCGCGGAACTCCACCGGACGCTTGGAGTCCGCTCCGTCGATATCGATGGGACCATCGCCCAATTCCTTTTTGTACAGACCCCATTGGGCGA
>DAOLCX010000646.1:0-2479 GCA_035327685.1 Pirellulaceae bacterium
GCTGCCCGGCAACAGGGCGGGCCGTTTAGTTCGGTTTCTGAATTCGCTGCCCGGACGGGATTGGGGCCGGGAGTCATGGCCAGGCTGAGTACCGCCGATGCTTTGGCTTCGCTGACCTCTCATCGCCGCGCGGCGTTGTGGCAGGCGCTGGGTCAAGAGAAATCATGCGTCGCCCGGCCGCTGCTGGACCACGAGACGTACGACGACGAGGCCGCTGAGTTGCTGTCGCCGCTCGATTTACAACACGAAGTTTTCGCTGATTACCAGAGTGTAGGATTGTCACTCCGTGCCCATCCGCTGTCGTTTCATCGGCCACAGCTCGATGCGTGGCGCATTCTCCCGGCGTCGGCGCTGGTCGATCACCCCGAAAATCGCCAGGTGCGCGTGGCGGGGCTAGTGATATTGCGACAACGTCCCAGCACGGCCAAAGGGATCACATTTGTGACTTTGGAAGACGAGACGGGGACGATCAATCTGGTGGTCAAGCCCCAGTATTGGGAACGGCATCACGCGGTCTGCCGGACGGCGACTGCCTGGCTGGCTCACGGCAAACTTGAAAAACGCAGCGGCGTGATTCACGTCGTCGTCAACCGTTTGGAGGACCTCGCTTCGCGGCTTAGCGCATCAACCACCACCCCTGCCGTCAAATCTCGCGATTTTCGCTAAGAATCAACTACCATTTCGCCGAGCAACCACAGGCCAATAAACAAAAGGCACCGATCACGACACACCGACAACACTCCCGCGGTCAGCCAAATGAACTTTCATCATCGACTCAAATATCTCTTCGAGTTGATCTGTAACCACTCCGCAGTGCTCCACGTGATCAAGCTCTTTACTAATATGACTGTTGGTGATCGCCGCAAAAACTTCAGGGGCTGGAACCAAGGCTCCGTTCAAGTCATTGGGCTCAAACTTATCGAGCGCATCACCATAATTGCGCACAGCCAATGACAACACTTTTCTTCCGGTACGCGACAAAAGATAAAGAAATAAATGAATGACATAAGGCGAACCAAATAGATTGGGATAGAATCCATGAAAACAGGTAAGGTTCAATGCACGCGATCGATTCAAGATGACCTTGTAACCTCCGCGCGAAAACACTCCCATCAGGATGGGCGCAGACACCCGATCCTCGGTCTTGTACCATGGCGTTCGATGCCTGGTCAGAAACCGGCGATTCACTCCAAGTTGTTCACCCCAACGAATATAGGCCAATGCGCTATCAGAAGGATCGTGCCCAGCAGTGAACAACAACATGTTCTCACCGCGATCTGAAAGAGCCTGGACAGTTTGGTCATCCGCAATGGGGCGAGTGAGTTGAGCGCTCCGCGAAATGCACGGCACGCATTCTCCCGACGGCAAGCCGAGTTGTTGCGCCTGCGACCGATTCAGAACAAAAAACTTGTTTGCTCCTGTCGCAATACCACGCTTGAAATGCCCATAATATTTCAGCTGCACAGCCCGGCCACGCTGAACAGTCGGTTTGTTCCTGTTAAACCAATTCAGCCATTTATCGTGCGACTGCAAGTCCTCGCTGCGCACCTCGTTTACCGGACTAGCCGACAAAACATTGGGTAGCTCGTCTATCCTTTCAACACAAAAGAAACGTACCGATGAAAACGTAACCGCCGGATCATACAAGATGATGCCGACCGATGTAGTCACCTCAGAGAACGCCTCTTTTTCGCATTTCAGACTAATCAGCGCGGATAAGTGGCCGCCGCACAACAAACGGTTTTTGACGACTTCTCCATATCCTGTATTCAAGAACTCCAGTGGCATGACATATGCTAGGCGCCCTCGGCCATCCAACTCCGCCAATGATTTGAGCAAGAACGCCGACGCCGTATTCGTGTAGCCGGACAACCGAATGCCCAAGTGTTTGGCAAATTGATCACATACCTGATGCCGATTGAGAAATCGCTGGAAACGATTGTAGGGCGGGTTACAGACGATATTGGCGCAACGCTTACCCCATGACAACAGGTAATCCTCAAGTGCCACGCAGCATATGCGATCACCATACCTTCGACCCGCCCAACGAATGATCTGTTCATCGATCTCCGAAGCTTGAAAGCCGGATTGCGGATGCTTGGTCAAATAAGCATCCAAAAAAGCCCCCATTCCAAATGATGGGTCGTAAAGTGAGGGCACACCCGATTCCAACACCCAATCGACCATGAACTGAGCCACCAGCGGATGCGTAAAATACTGGCCGAACTGCCGGCGGTGTTCCTCACCAACAAACTGAAAGTACTGGGATTCATCAGTCATTCGAAAACAACTCCTTTTCCGAAACCAATGGATCGAGATATCCCTTTCCTCCTTGAAATGCAACAACAAATAACAAACGGCCTCGATCCAATTCTTTCGACCTGGCAGAATAGGTTAGCATGTCAATTCTGCCGATCACCTCACCAGGGCCGGCGCATCAAATCTTCGCTGTTTTCAGGCATCGCATCAAGTAGCTTGT
>DAOLCX010000647.1:0-2477 GCA_035327685.1 Pirellulaceae bacterium
GGTCAACCATTTTCAGCGACGTTTTGGGGGATTTCGGAGCTTGAGACCTGGGGACGAAGTTCAATACCGGTCCCGCATCCGGAGGAGGCCCGCAATCTGGCCCAGCGTGCCCCGCAACAGGCATTTCCACGCGCTACGGCCAGCCATACATCGCGTTATGATCGTGTCCATGAATTGAATGATGGGATCATCCGTCAGCGTCCGGGTGGAAGTCGCAACCGGTGGACTGCTTACGAGTCGCCGCATGAGCAGGATTGGGTACAAATTGACTTTGATAATCGCGTCGAATTTGAGAGGGTGGAATTGTACTTTTACGACGACGGTGGTGGTGTCCGTTTACCACGTGCGGTGACACTTTCCTTTCAAGAGAACGACGACACCGCGTGGCAGGAGATTCGAAAACTGGAAGGGGTAGAGTTTCGTGCGCGAGGGCCAACGGTCGTTGAATTCGAGACGATCGCTGCGCGACGGTTGCGGATCCAGTTCCTCCACCATCCAAATGGAAAAACAGGCCTCAGTGAAATCGAGGTGTACCGCAATGATCCGTAACGCGGATGGAGTTCAGTGAATTCAAACCGCGATGATCCGTTAGGGCTTGTCTTCAACAACTTCCAGCCGATGGTTTTCCACATCGTATTGGTATTTCGCGTTGCCGGGTAAGACGGGTAACTCAATGTTGTTTGCGCGAACGATCTTTTCCATGAACTCATCATAGGACTTGGGGTAACGTCCGTGTTCCGCGTGGAATAGTCTGACGGCTTGGTTAATATACATTTTCGAAATATTTTCCAAGATGGGCCCATAGGCTGCTAATGAGCCGACCAGAGGTGTGGCCAAACGATTTTCGTCGACGGAGGAGTCGCTCACGCGTTTTCCGGACTGCGGGTCAAACTCGCGGATGTCTGAGGTCCGTCGCCCGAAAACGCCCTCCTTTTTTTCTGGCAAAGTGGACGACGGTTGATCCTGATCGGACTGCATATTCTCCGCCGACGATTCTTGGGTTTCCTGAGTCTTGTTGGCAATTTGGGCGGACGGTTTTTTGCAACCGGCCAGGGCGACTACGATGAGGGCCAGCGGAACTATCGTTAAGCGAAACATGACGATTCTCCATCATTTGGTGAAATCAGGTCTATCCGCCGGTGTGGCTTTTTGACTTTGCTCTATGTTGGGAGTTTCCTGAGCCAAAGTCAAGTTGCAAAGGTCTTCCCATTGCCAACGGAGCCTTTTTCTGTGACATTTCTGGCGTCCATTTGGATGTGAATACATAGGTTAACAGATGACAGTTTTATTGGAAATTCGGGAGAGGTTTCGCCAGGCGATGGCGACGCTTTGCGACGATCCCGAGGAGTTTATCGGATTGGTTGGTCCGGCGCAAGATGCCCGGTTCGGTGACTATCAAGCCAATGTGGCGATGCCGCTTGCCAAGCGTGTGGGGAAGCCACCCCGAGTCATCGCGCAAGAGATTGTCAACCACTTGAGGATCGATGATCTGTGTCACCCGCCGGAGATCGCCGGCCCCGGATTCATCAACGTGCGATTGCAGGATGATTGGATTTCGGCGCGGCTCCAGACAGCCTTGGCGGACCCAAGACTGGGTGTGGCTGTGGTTCCCGATCCGCAAACATACGTTGTGGACTTCTCCTCGCCCAATGTCGCCAAGCCCATGCACGTGGGGCATATTCGCTCCACGGTCATCGGCGATGCGTTGGCCAAGATTCTGCGATTCGCGGGGCACCGGGTGATTACGGATAACCATTTGGGTGATTGGGGAACTCAGTTTGGAATGATCATCTTCGGTTTCAAACACCTGCGCGATGAAGCAGCGTATCGGCAAGACCCAATTCAGCATCTGTCGTACCTGTATCGACAGGTTCGGCAAGCGATCGATTGGCAGCAGGCTGCGCGCCGTGAAAACTCAGAAGCTCCGGCACAGAACGACCAAGTGGCTCTGCAATTGGCTGAGCGTTTTCCTGAAATTGAGCGCGAGGTCTTGAAGGAAACCGCAAAACTACATGCTGGCGACGAAGAGAACCTGGCGTTGTGGCGAGAGTTCTTACCGGCTTGTCAGGCGGATATTCGTCGGATTTATCAGCGTTTGCAGATCGATTTTGACTTTGCGTTGGGCGAAAGTTTTTATCACGACCGATTGCCCACGGTGGTGTCTGATTTTCGCCAGCGTGGATTGGCGGTGGAAAGCGAAGGGGCGTTGTGCCTGTTTTTGGATGGTTTTTCCACGCCCATGATTATCCAGAAGAAAGATGGGGCGTTTCTGTATTCGACGTCGGACCTGGCGACGATCGAGTATCGGATGCGCGAATGGCATCCTCAAGTCATTCTGTACGTCGTTGATCATCGGCAGCATGAGCACTTTGAAAAACTGTTTGCCGCAGCGCGGGCATGGGGGTACGACCAGGTCGACTTGCGGCATATCAGTTTTGGAACGGTTCTGGGGGAAGACGGCCGGCCGTTCAAAACCC
>DAOLCX010000648.1:0-2472 GCA_035327685.1 Pirellulaceae bacterium
GTGTATTTGATCGACTGGTACGACCGAAATGCTTGCCACCGGACCAACCCGGAAATCTGGGACCGCACCAATGGCCGGATATATCAGATTGCGTATGGCGTACCTCGTCGCGAACAGGTCGATTTGTCGGCGCTGAGCGATGCCGAACTAGCGCGGCTCGCCTGGCACCGAAACGATTGGCACGTGCGTGTCTCGCGGCGAATACTTCAAGAACGGGCGAGTAAGGGAACGCTGGACGTTGCATCCGTGCGCAGGGAAATCGACTCATTGCTCGCCTCGGATGACGACACCCGCGTGCTGCGCGGGATGTGGCTCGGACATGCGACCGGTGTTTCAAGTGAACGGGAATGGACTGAGTTATTGAGTCATACCTCACCATACGTGTCCGCCTGGGCGATTCAGATCCTCTGTGAGCGGCGCGACGTGAGTGCGGCGACCGTGAAGGCGTTTGCCGAATTGGCGGCTGATGCCCAGCGCGATTCGATCGTCCGGCTCTACCTGGCGTCGGCTTTGCAACGTTTGGCACCCGACCAACGCTGGGACATTGCCGGGCAGCTGCTGGCGCACGCCGCGGACGACGCTGATCAGAATCTCCCGTTGATGATCTGGTACGGTATTGAACCGTTGATCGCCAGCCAGCCGCAACGCGCATTGGCTTGGGTGGAAACCAGTCAGTTGCCCCGTGTGAGTGCGTTTATTGTGCGGCGTGCGGCGGCGGACGCTGCCGCGCTCGATGTTGTGGTAGCCGCAATACCGAACTGGTCGCCGGAAGGTCAACAGATGGCATTGGAACAGATCAACGAAGCGCTGGTCGGCCGGGTCAATGTGCCACTTCCGGCCAGTTGGCAAGCCACCTACGAGAAGTTGTCTCAGAGTGAGCATGCGACCTTGCGCGAATTGTCGCTACGTCTGGCGGTGGCCTTCGGAGATCGGAGGGCGTTTCCCCAGCTTCGCGAGATTCTCGCCGATCCAGAGCGCCCATTGGCGGACCGGCAGCGAGCGCTGGAAATTCTGGTACAAGGCCGCGACCAGGAAGCGGCCCCTGCGATGTTTGCCGCGTTGGAGGCGCCCCAGTTGCAGTCGCCGGTGATCCGGGCATTGGCGGCATTGGCCGATCCCGAAACACCAGGAAGGTTATTGCGACACTATGGCGTGTTGGTTGGTAATGCGAAAGAAGATGCCATCGCAACGCTGGTGTCCCGCGCGGTGTACGCCGAACAGTTGCTCGATGCGATTGAAGCTGGATTGATTCCGCGTTCGGACGTCCACGCTTATCATGTCAGGCAATTGGCCAACCTGGGCGATCAGCCGTTGATGGCGCGCGTCACTCAATTGTGGGGCCGCGTCGGCGATTCATCCGAAGAACAAAAAGCAGCGATCGAGCGATACAAGTCTTTGCTGACCGGCGATGTGATGACCGAAGCCGACGTCAGTCACGGGCGGTTGTTGTACAACAAGCACTGTGCGGCATGCCACAGGTTATTTGGCGAGGGAGAGCAGGTCGGGCCGGACTTGACCGGATCAAATCGTGCGGATCTCGATTACATACTGGAGAACCTGGTCGCTCCCAACGCTGTCGTCGGCAAGGATTATCAAATGACTTTGTTGCAACTGATCGATGGCCGTGTCGTGTCAGGTCTGATCATGCGCGAGACCGACAGTGCGCTGACACTCAAGACCATCAATGACATGGTGATCATCCCATTGGATGACATTGAAGAGCAAAAGCTTTCTGATTTGTCGTTGATGCCTAATGGATTGCTCGATCCGTTGCCGCTGGAGGAAGTGCGCGATCTGATTGCGTATTTGGCCAGCCCGTCGCAAGTGCCGCTCAAGGGGCCTCGGGCTCCGATCGATGCGGCGACCGGGAAGGTTGCTGGCGCGTTGGAAGGAGAATCGTTGAAAGTATTGGAAGTCACGCGCGGCTCGGCCGGCCCGCAAGATATGCGAGGTTTCAACAAAGACCGTTGGAGCGGACACAGCCAATTGTGGTGGACTGGCGGGCAACCGGGAGATCAGTTGGTTTTGGAATTTGAGGTGGCCGATGCCGGGATTTATGAGGTGCAATTGGTCCTGACCCGCGCGCGCGACTACGGGATCGTGCAACATTATCTGAACGGGCAATCCCTGGGCGAGGCGGTCGATTTGTACAATTCTCCAGACGTGATCACGACCGGTGTATTATCGTTCCCCTCTTGGGAGCTAGCGGCTGGAAAACACCGCTTGTCGGTCCAAATCACAGGCCGTCATCCGCAGTCCGTCCCGGCGCATATGTTCGGCTTAGACTTTCTGCGATTGGTCCCGATGGACCCAAGTGAATAGATGTGTGGTAACCGTTCACGGTTTTCATGGCCAAGCCTGGTTCTGATGCGTACGGTAAGTCGTCTTGTTGTAGATCGATTCGTCCAAGCTACCATGTTTTGTCGAACGACTTGCTTCACGCATCCTACATTTCGTGAACGGTTACAAAAT
>DAOLCX010000649.1:0-2467 GCA_035327685.1 Pirellulaceae bacterium
AAACACAAACACACCGCCACAAAAAACGTCTTGAAGACGCTATTGTTGTCACGCAGCATACCGAGCCGCCCTTCGTTTGATGTTTTGTTGCACCACGAAATAATCGATCAACGGCGCGAATACGTTGGCGAATAAAATGGCTAACATGATCCCTTCCGGGAACGCAGGATTGATACTCCGCACGATCACCGTCGTCACGCCGATCAACACGCCGTAATACCATTTGCCCAATTCGGTCATCGAGGCCGACACCGGGTCGGTGGCCATGAACACCGCACCGAACGCAAATCCTCCCAAGACCAGGTGCCACCAAGGCGCAAAGGAAAATACGGGTTTCGAGAAGGGGAGCACCCACAGGAGCAATGAAAGACCAGCCATCCCCAAGACGGTACCGGCCATGATCCGCCAACTGCCAATCCGCGTCCAGATCAAAATTGCGGCACCGATCAAGCAGCACAACGTGGATGTTTCTCCCATCGACCCGTGCATGTCGCCAATAAAACACTGCCACCAACTCTGCCCTGGGATCGACGTCGACAGCCCCGACACGATTTCAGGGACCGTTCCGGATTTGGCTTCGGCAATCGCGCCCAATGCCGTCGCTCCGGAATAGCCTTGAACGGCGGTCCACACGCTATCGCCGCTGATCTCCTTGGCGTAGGCGAAATACAAGAAGGCCCGGCCAGTCAACGCGGGGTTCAAGAAATTGCGCCCGGTGCCGCCAAAGATTTCCTTGCCAATCACCACACCAAAGGCAATTCCCAATGCCACTTGCCACAACGGGATATTGGGCGGCAACGTCAGCGGGAACAACATGCCGGTGACCAGAAATCCCTCATTGATCTCATGCCGGCGGATCACGCTGAAGATCACCTCGCATATACCACCGACCCCCATGGTCACTATATAGACCGGCAAAAAGAACAACAGTCCGTGAATGAAACAGGGAATCATACGGCTCAAATCCAGGAATCCACGGCCTGGATTGCGGTAATCGACACCAATCGCATCCATCACGTTGTAGCGCCAGTTGCCATTCCAACAACTGGTCATCAACGCGCCCAGGCCTTCAGTTTCGTGAGCCACCAGAGGGGAAAATTCGGGACCTCGCGCTTGCAGAATTTTTTGAGCTTGATATCCCGTGTTGTAACAAGCCATGATGATGCAAGGGATCAACGCCACGATCACCATGCTCATCATCCGCTTGGTATCGATGGCGTCCCGCACATGAGTCTTGCCGTGCGTGACCTCGCCCGTGGTGTAAAGAAACGTATCCTTTGCCTCGTACAGCGGATACAGCCGCTCGTACTTTCCCCCTTTGTGAAAAAGCGGAGCGACTCGATCCAACAACTTCCTGAGCATGGCTTACTGTTCCACCTTTCCGCGCTAGCCGTCTTTCAGAATCGACCGCAGGTTTTCTCGCAATAACTGGCCGTAGTCGTATTTGCCTGGACAAACATATGTGCACAAAGCCAGGTCCTCTTCGTCCAGTTCCAAGCAGCCTAATGCCTGCGCGGACTCAGTGTCCTTGCAGATCAAACTCCGCAATAAATGTGTCGGCAACAGATCAAGAGGCATGACTCGCTCGTACGTTCCCACCGGGACCATCGCCCGTTTTCCGCCATTCACATTTGTGTTCAGGGCGAACAACTTGTTGGTCATCCATGAGCCGGCGTAAATTTTGGTGACGGAAAATTTGTCGAAACCAGGCCCCATCCAGCCAATAAAATGGCGCTGTGTCCCTTCTTCAAGTACCGAAACTTGCAAGTTGAATCGCCCCAAAAAATTCACAGGCGGTTCGGAAGTCCGGCCATATAGTGGCGACCCGGAAATAATCCGCGCGTTGCGCAAATCAGCATTGTCCGCCACAATTTGATCGAGATTGGCTCCCATCGGGACTCGATATAAACTCGGCTTCTTCACCAGCGGACCAGCGACCGATATCACGCGCTGCGTCTGAAGTTTTCCCGTCCGAAACAAATGCCCAATCGCGATCACATCCTGATAATTGAGAAACCACACTGTCTTGTTGGGCCCTACGGGGTCCAAAAAGTGAATATGCGTCCCCGGCAAACCTGCCGGATGGGGACCATCAAACGCATGGAACTCGACCCCAGGAACTTCATGTCCCGGGACCCGCGAATCGTCCCGCGTGCAGACAAAGGTCTTCCCCCTTGTCAACTTGGAAACGACCATCAACCCGCTGACAAATTCCTCACGCCGCTCGGCAATGATTAACTCCGCTTCGGCCGCCAACGGATTCGTGTCCATGGCCGTCACGAATACGCTGTGCGGCTCTGTGTCGGGAGACGGTGTCAGATTAAATGGACGAGTCCGCAAACAGGTCCACAGACCTGACTGCAACAACAGATCGCGTGCCGACTCAGTGGTGAGATTCCGTAGGTTCTCGAAGGCAGGAAACGACTCGCTAGGGCCGTCTTCCACATCGATGATTATAGACAAAAAA
>DAOLCX010000650.1:0-2466 GCA_035327685.1 Pirellulaceae bacterium
ATTGACTCATGAAGTGCATCTCGCGGCAGAGATTTCCTCAATCAGTACGGCGGGTACCTTGGCCGATCTGGTCTTCCGCAAATCGCAAACTGGCCCGTTGGGCGGCGTCCCATTGTTCTTGTTTGGCGAGCGTGAGAATTCGCTCAAATGATGCCCGTTCAACTGACGTAATGGAATTTGTTTCCGACAACTTCTTTAGTGTGGCTTCGATTTCCAGCAACTGCGCGGCGTTGCGCGTGTTGCAAGCCGTGTATAACACTTTGATCAAAGTCAAGGCTTCAGGACTGGTTACCGGCGGATACTGCCTCCATCGGGGTGACCAGACATACCACAGCCCAACTCCGGCGACCAACAATGCTATCCACCAGCCCAACATCCGTTTATCGGCGCGGCCACAACGTTGGTCACGACGTCTCACGGCAGATTTGTCAAAAATCGTCATGAACGACTTCACCTCCAGCGATGGTCGATAATCCGGCCCAGATGTTCAGATCGATCGTCACGGGAATGAAACGCACGCTACCGTCGCCGAACAAAACATTTCCGCCCTGCCACGGAGAATACATCTGGCAAACGTGACAAGTCGGGAATCCGGGCGGGTGAATGACACCCGGTTCCGACGCGGCTGGACCGCTGTGGCACAGGACAAACGTGCAAGCCTCATCACATTCCGTGAATGGAAACCGGGCAGGATCAAGCGGGCAACATTCAGCCCCAGGAATCACCCCCACCCAGGTTTTGTTGCTGATCGTGGTATGTTCTCCGACAAAAACGGTGGTGCTCGTCCCATCCGTAATGTCTCGCACCCGAACTCGTGAGTTGCGATAAAACGGGCCCGTCGCCACCACGGACCAATCCGATAGAGGAGGTGAATAGGCCCACGGTTCGTCTTGGCCGGCATTCGCTACATAATGCGAGCGGCCGAAGATGGCCAGCGGATTTCCGAATCGGTCCGGAACCACAAACGGTCCGTCATCACCTGGCGCGCCTGGGTTGAGAAAAATGGGGACGGTGTTTCGCACAACATCAGCATGGTCTGGGTGCCAACAAGGCAAATTGAGATTGAGTTGGTCATAGATATTGCCGCCTTCCAGATAGGGGAGCAACATCGTGCCCCAAGCCCAACCAGGTGGAGCGTCCAGGGTTTGCGGATCGCTGTCTGGATGCCCAATCGAGGCGACATACCCTGCCGGAAAACGGCGATGCGTCCCTTCGAAGTTTTGCATCGCCAGACCGATCTGCCTCAAATTGTTGCTGCTGGAGATGCGGCGCGCCGCCGATCTCACTTGTTGTACGGCCGGCAGCAACAACCCAACAAGAATCCCGATGATGGCAATCACCACCAACAACTCAATCAATGTGAACGCCACTCGCGGCTGCGTTTTGCTTGCTCGTTCCACTAAACACCTCGCCCGGTCACTCGTTTGATGTCAGTCATGTGGCAGACATGACTCAAATGTAGTCTTGGCTACAATAGGCCAGTGTAGCTTAGGCTACATATCGAGTCAATCCCTGCCGAGAAACACGGCAACTTTTCACGGCTGCAATGGGCGTGTGGAGCAAATCGTCTCGGAAATCGCAACCCATTGGTGGGCGCACTTCCGAGAAACTCATTGGGAGGGAACCTATACCTTGGGACCGCAGGCCATTGGCCAGGCCGGTTGGAACTTTAGTGGAACTCGGCGGTTATTTGTTGGCGTTGGTCGCAGCGATGATGACGACGGCCACCAAAGCAATGGCAACCAAGCCAAAATCGACAAAGTTAACAAGCGGACTGAGCTCCGCCGGGCTCACTCCCTTGATTCCTGCCAAAAATCCGATGGACAATCCAATGGCAAACGCGACAGGGAGTACCGCAACTAAGATGGATCCGATCACATAGGCGGGAGCACCGCGGACCTCCATGTTTCCTGTCTAGAAAAACCTTCCGCGCACGAGAGTCACAATTCCCACGACCAGCATTGCGATTTCAAAGAAACAGCACATGTCTTCAATCTCCCGCCATCGCACAATCTTAGGAAAGATACGTCCGGGTCAGCCGAAACTTCGACCGCCCATTCGAGTGGGTTGATTATAAGTGGGTATCGTGAAGTTGAAAGTCCCAGAGGCCAATCCGGCCGACTTTATGCAGAATATCGACTCTGCCATGAGACAAAGCTATTTGGAGTTCACAATGCCTCCGGCCAAACCACTCGACATAGAGGGAACCGAGAAGCACTGTATTCTTGATTTAGACAACGTTCGCACGAATTGCCAATGAGTTCAAGACTACTACTCTCCCAAATTTTGGCTGGACAACTCCCCGCCTTCACAGGGTTAGTTCTGGCCGCAGCGCGTCAAATTCACGCCAATTAAAAGCAATCGGGAAGCCAAACACCTGTCGCTTCCCGATCTCTCGAGTGGTTACCTTTAATGACCCCTACGGGACTCGAACCCGTGTTACCGCCGTGAAAGGGCGGTGTCCTA
>DAOLCX010000651.1:0-2466 GCA_035327685.1 Pirellulaceae bacterium
CAGGGCATAATAGTCCTCAGTCGATATGGCATCGAACTTGTGGTCGTGACATCGGGCACATGCCACCGTTAGCCCTAAAAACGTTTTGGTGGCGACGTCCAACTGGTTATCGATGCGCGCTGCTTGATCGGCGCGCGAATCGACGGGCGCATGCACAGCTTCCCCAAGCCACCAAAAGCCCGTTCCCAATATCGATTCGTTAAAACCGTCTTGCGGGTGGCGGCGCGGTGCCTCCAATAAATCGCCTGCCAAATGCTCAACCACAAATTGATCGTACGGAACGTCGGCGTTCAATGCCCGGATCACATAGTCGCGATACTGAAAGGCGTCTGGGAGAGGGAAATCAAACTCGTGACCACTGGTTTCGGCATACCGCACCAAGTCTAACCAATGCCGTCCCCAGCGTTCCCCGAAATGAGGCGACGCCAACAGATCATCAACGATCGGTTCCAACCAGTCGGGGCCTTTGGAAGACTCAACCTGTTCCAGCAGCTCAAGTGGGGGTGGCAAGCCGATCAAATCAAAATAAACTCGCCGAACCAGTGTCCACCGATCGGCTTTCGAGGCCGATTGCAAACCTCGTCGCTGTAAATCACTCTTGATAAACGCGTCGATCGGATCGCCATTGAATGACCGCCAGCCGTCTGGAAGCTCAGGTCGTTCCGGCTTTCGCCAGCACCAGTGTGACGACATCCGTTGAGTCAAATCAAACGATGTCTGTTCGCGCGCCGTCTGTTCGACATCTGCCTTGGTCCATGGAATCCCGCGGGCCACCCAATTCTCCAAAACTCTGATATCGCTCCGTGGGAGTTTGGAATCCGGGGGCATTTCATAGTCGCCCTCATAGCGAACGGCAGCCACCAACAAACTGGACGACGCGTTGAACGGAACAGCCGCGGGACCGGAATCCCCACCCCTGACAACCCCTGCGCGACTATCCAACCGCAAACCACCCTGTTGGTGATCTTCTCCGTGGCATTCGAAGCAACGTCGAATCAGCAGTGGGCGAACCTGGCTCTCGAAGAATTCGATATCCTCGGCCGAGAAATCGACCGTTTCGTCAGGCGTTGACGGACCGTCCTGAGCCAAGGACTCGCCAACTGCAAAGACTGGGAACAGGACAGAAATCGACAAAACAAACCACCAGCCCCAACATTGGTCAAACCCATTCCATTTGATACTCTGGCCAATCACTCTCCGACTCCCTCGGCACACAATCCTCACCGACCGCCTTCCTTATCTTACCACGCCCCCCTCCCCTTCACCCCACCCCAAATGGCCAGAAAATGCCTGTCCTGTTGGGGTGGGGAGTTAATCGAGCTTGAGCTGGCGGAAGATCGGAAGGTGCCGGTAATAAACCTCGAGCGTACAGATCGCCAGGGACGTGACAAAAATTCGCTCGCCTTCGGCCCCCCATCGGAATTGTTTGGGATTCCAACTTCCCGGGTGTTTTCCTGAAGTTTCTTGCATGTCCACCAGCATATCCCGCATGGCAAGATTCCAGGTCTGCCAGGCATCACCTCCATAATGGTGCATGGCTTGTGTCGCATAGTACCAATAGTAGATGTCCGCCTCACCTGTGCCTGGCAAATGATTTTCCAATAACCACCTAATGGCAAACATCAACCTCGGATCGTCTCGCCGCCATCCCAAATACATCCGGCACAAGATGGCCTCCGCAGTCATCGAAGCGGTCAGCGGACCTTCGCGCGGCAAGTAGCGATACAAAGCCCCCTCTGGGATATTGCGGTCGCGCGATCGCTGTGAGCTTGCAAGGTCCAAATAGTAGTCCGCCAACGACAAGACATCGGCATCGACGGCAAGGTTGCCTCCTGAAGCCCGAGCACTCTGCAACGCCATGACTTGCCACCCAAACACGCTGGTATCTCCTGCTTGACCGGGTTGATACCTCCATCCCCCTTCGCGATGTTGCGCCTGCTGGATGAAATTGATTGCGCGCTGTGCTGGATCTCGCATCCGCTCATCCCCAGTCAGAGCATAAACTTCGCACAGTACGATGGCAGCTTGACCGTGCGCATACATTCCGGCTTGGCGCTCGAAGTTGGCGCGCAGGTCGCCATCGGGCTTTTGATTGACGATTAACCACTCCAAGCCGCGGGCCACAGTTTGCTTATAAATACCGTATTCATGGGTTTGCCCGGCACCCAAAAAGGGCAACAGGGCCAAACTCGTGGCGGCCGCATCGCCGCGATTACTGGCTCGCTGGTGAAGGTCATAGTTGGCAAGTCCCCAACTGCCGTCTTGATTTTGGACGGATGCCAGCCACCTCAGGCCGCGCGCCACGGCAGCTTCCGTCAATGTGGTCCCCCCTTCACGCTCCACAATCTCGGCGCGAACGCGCGGATCGCGGGCCAAAAAACTGGCGCTAGCGTCTCGAGACCTGGCGATACTTTGGCGCACCTGGTCTAGTTGCGGCAGCGGGGCCACAGGGGCCGGATCTATTCT
>DAOLCX010000652.1:0-2459 GCA_035327685.1 Pirellulaceae bacterium
GTCTTTGGGACTGGCTTGCGAACTTTTGTGATTCCCGCCAACGAGTTGGAAACCATTTCATTGTCATCTTACGAAGTGATTTTTGTTTGCAATGTCGATTCCCTATCGCGCGATCGGACACAGGTATTGGAGCGGTGGGTTGCGGACGGAGGAGCGCTGATCTTGATGCCGGGCAATCAGGTTCGGGCTTCGTTATTTAATGAGACGTTTTATCAGGGCGGTCAGGGATTGTCTCCCCTTGAACTGGTGGCGATTGCTGGCGACCCGACGAGATCCAGTTGGGTGACTTTTGAGGCTACACCCCAACCCCATGCGGCGTTGGAAACGATCATGGCCACCGATGCGAACGGCCTGGGCCGCACGGATATTTTCAGTTGGTGGACGTCGCAGATGGACGTGGACCGATTGGGGCGAGATACCCAGGTGATTTTGCGACTGACCGACGTCGATCGCAGCCCGGCCATGGTTGAACGCAGGTTGGGACGCGGCAAAGTCATCGCTTTTTCCATTCCTGGGGATGACGATTGGTCGATCTGGCCGACGACGCCGACATTTGTCCCAATCATGTTGGACTTGATCGATGATGCGTTAGGTCGGCGCGGTATGGACCGGCAGGGGATATTAGGTGAACCGATGATCGAAACGGTCGATTTGACCCGTTATGATCGCCGAGTGACACTGCGGGATCCTCGCGAGGAACGGATCGAGGCGATCGCGCGTCCATTGGACGGAGATCACGCGGAATCAGGGAGTGAGCTGCAGCAGGCGGTTTTTCCGGACGTGACGCGCGCCGGCATCTACGAATTCATGTTGTCGCGACTTGATGGCGAAACGGAAACCAGGCTCTGGGCGGTGAACTTACCGGCGGACGAAAGCCGTTTACTGCGGTTGTCGCCAGCTCATCGGGAGCCAGAGTTTTGGGGCGATCGTTTTGAGTTGTTGAATTCAGTTCGTGACGCGGTCAAGTCGGCGAGCGGCCAAAGCCGCGAGTTTTGGCCGGAGGTCATCATCGTCTTGTTGGCGGTGTTGGGCCTCGAGCAGTTTTTGGGTTGGTGGTTTGGGCGGAGGCGTTAGCGTCTTCTTTTGGGTTGTGGTGACAGGCTGGAAAGCCTGTCGCATGTTAGGTGTCCGTCTTCGATGCGTGAGGAATGACAATCATGAACGCAAAACTCATTATCCCGATCGCGTTGCTGGTGTCCGCATGGGGGCTGAATGGTGGTCCAATTGCCTGTTGCCAGGATTTGATCATTCGCGGCGATGTGCAGATCATTCAGGGGCGGCGGATTGCGGTGATCAATGACTTGGCTCAGGATAGGCGACAAGCTGAAGCATCATCCAGCGATACATTATTGAAGGTTGATCCGGAGTTGGAGTCGATCCTCCAGAAGGCGGAACGGTACCAGGAGGATGGCAATTACACGGTTGCCTGCCAGTTGTGGCAAATCGTTCTGGAGCGCAGTGGCGATACACTGTTCACGACCGATGGTCAGACCTATTTTTCGATGGTCGAGCAAGTTGAGCGTATTTTGGCGGCCTTGCCCGAAGAAGGATTGCGCACGTATCGGATCACCGCCGATGCCCAAGCGCGGCAAGTCATGGCCCAAGCGTCGTCGGCGGACGACCGGCAGGCCTTAAGTGAAGTGGTCCGCAAGTATTTTGTCAGCAGCATCGGGGATGAAGCCGCTTTTCGGTTGGCTTGTTTGGATTTGGACCAGCACGATTTTGTCGGCGCATTGCGGTTGTTAACCAAGATACGCGACTTGCACCCGGATCCGACACTATCGGATGAGGAGTTGTTGCCGCGAATCGCGTTGTGCCAGGCGATGATTGGCAACCTCGATGACGCGCGGCAGACGATTGAGCAATTGCCGGCGCGAGCGCGAGGCGCCCGAGTCGCGGGAGGTATGGCCGAGCAATTGGTGGCCGCCATGGAACAAGGCAGAGAAACCGGCTTTGGACGCATGCAATCGGATGCATTTCTGGCTTTCCGGCGGGCGCCAGATGTGCCCGCGGCGATGCGTCAAGGTCGATTGTATTCGGCCTGGCAGTTCTTCCTGGAGCCTCCCAAAGATGGATCGACGGTGTTTCAGTCGGCGGACGCGGTCGGGCGGATATTGGAATTGACGCCTGACACGATGGCGACGGCCGCCAACACGGTGGCCAGTAGTGAGCGGAATTTGATAGATGCCTGGATCAACAAAGGTTGGCGCCCCGCTGGCGAGTTGCAATTGCGCGAAGGCTTGGTGGTGTATCGCACGCCAGCGAATGTGACTGCCTGGCCTGCCGAGGGTGGCCAGCGTGCCACCTGGCGCAGCGTTTGGCTCAATCAGTTTGAGCTGGATGATGCCACTCGCCAATTGCAGAACTTGCAACGCGCCTACGGCGGTCGGACCGGGTTGTCGGGTCGGGCCGCAAGAGAGGGAATGGACTCCGAGGCCTCGGTACAACTTTATGGCGAC
>DAOLCX010000653.1:0-2455 GCA_035327685.1 Pirellulaceae bacterium
CAATGAAATCCGGATGAAGGACACCAGCCAGGTGAACTTGATGGGTCCCATCCAGATTTCGACACAAGCCCTGCAAAGCCTGATGCAGGCCGATATTCCGGTCGGATTCTTTTCGATGGGGAATTGGTTTTACGGAATCACGCAAGGATTGGGTTTGACCAATATCATTACGCGGCGCCAGCAGTTTCGGCTGGCCGACGATCAGGGCTTTTGCTTGCGATTCGCGCGGGCCTTAGTGGCGGGCAAGATTCGAAACTGCCGCGTGTTGCTGATGCGCAATCATTACCAAGTGCCGCGGCAGACGTTGCATGGACTCAAGCGTCTCGAGCGCCAGGCGTTGGTTTGCGATGAACTGGCCAGTTTGTTGGGGATCGAAGGGACCGCCGCGGCCGCTTATTTCGCCGAGTTTCAGGGAATGTTAAAGGCTGGGCAATCGGAAGAGCCGTTTTTTGACGATCCGCAACCGGAACTTGCCAATCCGCCATTGAGTTTTGATTTCAAGACGCGCAATCGCCGTCCTCCGCGCGATCCAGTCAATGCGTTGTTGTCGTTGGCCTACAGTATGTTGGCTAAAGAGCTGACCATTACCTGCGCGATGGTCGGACTCGATCCATTTTTGGGTTACTATCATCAACCGCGTTATGGTCGCCCGGCGTTGGCATTGGATTTGATGGAGCCATTTCGCCCTCTGATCGCCGAGTCCACTGTGCTGACAGCCGTTAATAGTCGCATGGTGCAGATCAAGGATTTTCTGCAGGCTGGTGATGCGGTGGCCTTGACGCCGGAGGGGCGCAAGAATTTTATAATGGCGTTTGAGAGCCGGATGGACACACTGGTCACACACCCATTATTTGGATATCGTGTCAGTTATCGGCGCGTGCTGGAGATTCAGACAAGGTTATTGGCGCGGATGTTATGTGGTGAGATTGGTCAGTACCCCGTGTTTGTGACTCGGTAGTCATTTCAGCGGGATCAGTCCGAGATCCATTCAGTCACAGGCGCAATCGACAGGAACCCCCCAAACGTAAGCGCATATATCAACGGGATCGGTTGGATATCCACTCAGGCACAGGTCCGTCGAACTGGCGGTGTGAACAGGCATGTAGCCAGGCGTTGCCATGCAGTAATTTTGGGGATCGATTTCTGGCATGCAATTCTGATCATCAGTCACTTGGCAAGGGTCTGGTCTATTTCTCAGTCAAATAGAGTGTAACCGTTCACGAAATGAAGGGTGCGTGGAGCAAGTCGTTCGACGAAACATGGTAGTTTGGACGAATCGATCTGCGGTACACACAGGGTCTCGATCTACCGCCAGACGACTTGCGGAGCGCACCAGAACCAGGCTTGGCCATCAATATCGTGAACGGTTACATTAGAGCTACTTTGGGGGGGAACGGGCGATGGCCGAAAACATGGGCTTGACCACTTTGTTCCACAGGGAATTGCCTACCACGGTATGTATGGTTATCGTTCTGGCAGGACAAGAGTTACCAGGCGCCCGACATTGCCGGTATTTGTGGGTTGGGAAGTCTGGTGCGAGCATCGAGGTGATGCTTCGAGGCTGGGGGTCACTCGCATGATGCAACCGCCTTATTACCAACGGCTTACGAATGGCACTATGGACAAAGCAAAGCATGACGAATATACTTCTGAGCATCCACTCGCAAAAGGTCATCCGAAAGCCGAGAATTTGGGGACTTGCGAGGGGGTCTATTTCCGCGAACAGATGTTCGCGGCCTCATTGAAGCGCCGCGACAGTAGCAAGTGAGGACGCGAAAGCAAAAATTTCCGCGAACAGATGTTCGCGGCCTCATTGAAGCCATCAGATATAGACAATCGTGGTTCTCGTCGTTGGATTTCCGCGAACAGATGTTCGCGGCCTCATTGAAGCTGTGTTGCGCGACGTGGCCAGAAAACATGGACCATATTTCCGCGAACAGATGTTCGCGGCCTCATTGAAGCGCGGCATGAATTTTAGCTGCGTAGATTTCAGCGAAGCCATTTCCGCGAACAGATGTTCGCGATCGGTGTGGGGATTTTGGTGGATGTGGTTACGATGGATCGGGAGAGATTTGTCGCGCGCTGAACGGGAGGTGCGGTTGCCAATGACTACTTGCCCGCTAACGTCTGATAGTCAATCTTGCCTGTCGATGTCTTCGGTAACGTGTCGTGAAATACAAACTGGTCTGGGACCATGTAGCCGGGTAACTGCTCAGAACAAAATTGCTTCAGCTTTATCAATGACATTCGCTGCGCTCCACGCAATACCAGGTGGGCGTTGACCATTAACCCTTGCGTCTCGTGCGGAATCGCAACGACCGCCGCCTCCGTGATCTCCTGGTGCCGGTACAAACAGGCTTCAATCTCCCCCAACTCGACGCGATAGCCTCGCTTCTTAACCATCCGATCGCGGCGCCCCAAAAATCGATAGTCGCCCCGCTCATCACCTGCCACC
>DAOLCX010000654.1:0-2454 GCA_035327685.1 Pirellulaceae bacterium
GATTGACCTTAGTAATGGACTGAGCCATTGAGGACAATTGTTCGACACTGAAGGATTCCAATTACACGGCATCCAATTATCCTCCATCAACTCTGTTCCGGCGATTCGTCGCTGCTGGGTGTGCTTTTGGCGATTGCCAGTCCCAACACCCCGTAAAGAATGGTCATCAGGGGACTGATCCAACAGAAGAAGCAATACGGTGCGAAGGCCAGTACGTCGACCTTCAATGCGCCTTGTTGTGCCGCTCCACAAGTGTTCCACGGAATCAACACGCTCGTCACGGTCCCTGAGTCCTCAAGGGTACGACTCAGATTTTGTGGCGCCAACTTGCGATCGGAAAATGCTTTCTTGAACATGCGACCGGGGACGACAATCGCCAGGTATTGGTCCGAGGCTGAGACATTGACAAACAAGCAAGTGCCGGCCGTGGTCGCGATCAATGAGCCGGTCGATTTGGCCAACCGAATTAATGGCGCAGTGATGCAAGCCAACAATCCCGTTGCTTCCATCGCTCCGCCAAAGCACATGGCGGCCAGGATCAGCCAAATCGTATTTAACATTCCTTTCATACCTCGCGATTCAAATAGCTCTTGTGCTGCGTCGTTGTTCACCGGGACAGACATGTTCACCGTAATGGCATTGCACCCCACGACATAAGCGCGCTTGGCATAGGAATCATCCGCCGAAAGCAGCCGTTTATCCGGATCTTTGTCGACCTCTTCGCTCACGATTACATCGGCGACGTTTTTGATCACGCCTGGTTGAAACGCCACCGCAATCACCACCCCCGCCAACATGGCCACGAACAGCGCCACGATCGCATTGGTGCGCATCACGACCATCGCGATGACCAATCCCGGAATCGCAAATAACCAAGGTGAGATGTTGAAATTCTCGTCGATCAAAGCGGACAAACTGGCGGCTTGGGATCCGATATCCTCGGCTTCGGGCTTTGATCCCAGAAACCAGAAAATTCCCAATGTGATCAACAGGCTAGGAGTGGTCGTCCACAACATATATCGAATATGCGTGAATAATTCCACACCCGCTACCGCTGACGCCAGATTGGTAGTATCGGAAAGAGGCGATATCTTGTCACCGAAATAGGCTCCCGAAATGATCGCCCCGGCAATCATCGGTTCTGACAGCCCCAGCGCTTTGCCAATCCCCAAAAGTGCGACGCCGACCGTGGCGACGGTCGTCCAACTACTTCCCGTCGCAAGCGACACCACAGCCGAGATGATGACGGCGGCCACCAAAAACGTCCCCGGCGACAAAACTTGCAAACCATAATAAATCATGGCCGGAACTACGCCGCTCAACAGCCACGCCCCGGTCAGCCCCCCAATCAGCAACAAGATTAACATGGCATTCACCGCAGAACCTATGCTGCGGATCATGCCCCGGTTGGTCGTCGCAAAGCTGACGCCGTAAAACCGGCCGATCAAGGCCGCAGTCGCGGCAGCCAGGACCAACACGATTTGGTTTGGGCCGTACGAGGCGTCGCTATGGTAGAACCGCACGTTAATCCAAAGAAGTGCGATCAACAGGACAATAGGGACTAACGCCAGCCAAATTGGAATCGATGGCCCTGGCCTGACATCCACGTCTTCCTTTGTTTCGATAGGTGGCATCGCTTTTCAAACTTCAAAAGTGTTTTCGCAAATCGTCGTCCATGGCGCCATTTACGATTGCCTCATCGCCAACCGTCCGGCAACCTAACCTTCCATCTGTTTTAGCCCGAACCAGGCACCATTCTAGCGACCACCCCCCCTCAGGGGACACAGCACTTCCTAACCTCAGCACTTCCGTACCCTTGGTGTTTAACGATAGATCGCAATGCAGCCGATTGGGTTAAAAGGAGATCGTGAAAACGGGGGGGGCGCTCGGCGGGAATGTCCACGGAACCGGGAGGGGGGCCGAGGGCTTCCCCAAAAAGGAACCCCGGAGCCCGACATTTACGCATGAAAATGCAGACCAGCACGCCCGGCAGGACTCGAACCTGCAACCCTCAGTTCCGAAGACTGATGCTCTATCCATTGAGCTACGGACGCAAAGTCCAACCAAATTAACCTTGGCTGGAGCACGTGTTATGACCGTTAACATCATAAGTTTGTCTCCCCTGATTGACAACGGGAATTGCCGGGGACAGGCGACAAATCCCTGCCAAATGAGTAAACTGTAAGTGGAAATGCGTGTGTGTCCCCAAATAATGTTCGTCTGTTGGTCTGGTGAGGGCGGGACTTGTCGAACTTGAAACCCATTACCATTCGCGTCCTCGAAGGGGCGGATCGCGGGCGCGTTTTCGAAAATGTCGTTCCCCCCGTCTCTGTCGGGCGCGAAGAGGGGAATACGATTCAACTCAATGACGACCGCGTCAGCCGTTTTCACCTGAAAATTCACTGGGACAACGACCATCTGGTCCTGGCGGACTTGGAAAGTACCAACGGCACC
>DAOLCX010000655.1:0-2453 GCA_035327685.1 Pirellulaceae bacterium
GCAACCGGACCTCATCCCGCGCGGCGTGGTCGCCACACTCGTTCAAATATCGGATATAAGCTTGCCGCGCGCGTTCCCAATGTTGGAGTTGCTCGTGCGCGTACCCCAATCCAAAAAGCCCGTCCAGATAAAAGGTCGCCTGTGGCACCTCGATTAATTTTTCGAATGCGGCTGCCGCACGTTCTGGTTGATCCAGGTTTTCGTAGGCCGTTCCCAAAAAGAACAGCCCTTCGTGCAGCGCGGAGTATTTGGGAAATCGCTCGACCATTTTCTCCAATGTCTCGGCGGCAGATCGGAACAAGGTTTGGGCGGTGTCCGGGTTGGATAGAGACTCCTGTTTCGCCCACTCCAATTGACTGAACCCCAGGTAAAGATGAGCGCGCGCCAATGATTCAGTCGCATCCGTACTGAGCGTAGCAAGTGCCTCACTCAACTGTCCGACCGCTTCCTGATAGTGGCCCAACTTGGCCTGACACAAGCCACTGTTGTGCAACGCTTCACCGCGGCGCGGCAATTGGGGAAACTCGGTGAGCAGATCGGTCCAGAACTTGGCCGCAGCAGCATAGTCCCCTCGATTCTGGGCGGTTACCGCCGCTTGCTCCAGATTCGCCATGCGCCGGTCGTCGGGTTGAGCCCACAGGCGGCCACAGCCAGGGACCAAGGTGACGATCGCAAAGAGCCACAGAAGGATTGATGTACGCATCTGCCAATTTGTTTGCGGAACCATGTTTTGCTCGCTTGGACTATCAATCAAACCACTTCGGCGCGAGAAACTACCGGTTAACACGGAGTTCGGCCGCCGTTTTGTCAGAAAAACTCAGTCTATCAAACGCAAGTCGCCTCCGAAGGGTTTGCGCCCTGTAAACATTTCGTAGAATCCGCTGATTTTTGGTAATCTGGCGAATTTAAAGCGATAATTTGCCGCAAAACAGCGTGTACTTTTGGTTGTTTCCCGTTAAAATGGAGTGGAGATCATTGGTGGGATGCGCCACCGGTCGCGCGGGCCAGCGCGGCGGCATCGCTGGAGCATAACCCGCTTCCACGTTGCAGCCCGTTTTGCTCGCCCCGACCCGGCGCTTGGGTTTGAATTCCGTTTTGACAAATTACAAGCGAGGAGTTCCGTTCATGCACCGTCGATGGTTATCCCACCGCCGTCCGGTCGAATTCAGCGTCGCGTCCCGGCGCGGATTGACATTAATCGAGATCCTGATTGCCCTGGTCATGACCCTGATCGTGCTGGGGGCCATGATCACCGCTTTCCAATACGCCAGCGCCGAGATTACAAAAGGCCGCGCGCGGATCGAGATGACGAATCAACTGCGGGTGGTGTTGGATTTGTTGCGCGCGGATTTGGACGGATTGACCGTCGATGTTCGGCCGTGGGCGAAGACTTCGGCGCCGCCGGGATATTTTGAGTACATCGAAGGCCCTCTGAGCGATAGGAGTTCGCAACGGCTGACTCCACCGGTTGATAACGTACTGGGCGACACCGATGACATTCTCGCGCTCACGACCCGAGCTGAAGGCAAGCCGTTCCGAGGCCGATACAACGGCGGTGTGATCGAATCCAATGTGGCCGAAGTCATCTGGTGGACGAATGTAGATGTTGTTAACATCGGTGAACCCAGCTATACCGATTCGGTTCGAATTTACCGTCGAGTGTTGTTGATCCGTCCCGATTTGCCACCTGTACCTGTCGCTGACATCGCCGACGTGCGACGGTTTTTTTTGACCAATGATGTCTCCATGCGCTGGGATCCGGCCAGCAACTTGTTGATTCCCAACGCTTTGGGTGACCTCGGTCGGCGTGAACACCGATTTGCACATCCGCCACTGATAGTCAATGGAACGCTCTCGCCGAACTACCCCCATTTAATGGACCGCCAGTTCTTGCGTGACGTCCAGATGACGGAGGTCAATATGGTGGCTCATGGTCTTACTGGACCGGAGTTACAATACATCGGGCAAGATATTGTGCTCAACAACGTGATGGCCTTTGATTTAAAGGCTTTCTCAGTCAACACGGCGGTATTGAACGACGGCGGTATTATCATCCAACCAAGCGATCTTCATTACCCAGCCTCATCGCTGCAACCGACGGATCCACGTATTGTGGATTATGGTGCTTACGTTGATTTGGGATACGCCTTTCAGGTGTTACCTCCCGATTTGCTGACACTGCCTCCGCCTCCGGGGCCACTATCTCGTCCTGGATTTGATTCGAGCTACCCAGACTTCGCTGGTCGACCAACGTATAGCTGGATTGACGCTTGCCAAAACGCTGGGTATCCACTTTACGAGATTTTTGTGTACGACACGTTTACCACGGCCTATGAATCGGATGGCTTGGACCAGGATGGCAATGGCATTGTGGATCAGGCCATCGACGGATTGGACAACGATGGCATCAACGGCGTGGATGATGAAGGTGAGCGGGAGACGGCGGCACCCTA
>DAOLCX010000656.1:0-2452 GCA_035327685.1 Pirellulaceae bacterium
GAAGATGTGCGGTGGCTGTATCTCGGCTTTCGTTGTCCAGCGTGTGGGTTAACCGCTGTTTACGGCGACTGGAAGAACGAGTTCAACGGGTATCGGGAGCTGCTAGCGCGGGTGTAGCCCAGACGCCGACGGTGTGGAATTGGGGTCAGGACTCTTTTCCGTGTCCCGAAGTCAACGCAGGCCGAACTAGCGGATGAACCAGAGCGGCGGTTAAGGTCGGTTCCCAATGGTTGGCGGTAGGGCCGCCGCCTCGCTTGCCAATCGAAACGCTTTCTTGACACCTTTGTTCTTTTTCTTGCCCGGAGCTGTATTCACGGCTTTTGGCATAATAAATCCTCACAACTTCGCATTCGCGCTTGCAATGGGCGCTGTGTTTTTCCTTCTTTCCGGCCTATGTTATGTCCGAATACGACAATGGGTGAACGCCGCAGAATCGAAGGATAAGGGAAGTCCCAAGAACGGATAACCAAGCGGTCAACCGAAGCCGCCGTTTAGCCGGCATTTTGAAGTCATAATTTTTTGGCGGCGGCTCGGTGTCCGCTGCTGTTATCCGTTTAAGATCGTATCGATGCCACGACCGCGAAACAAAGACGAACTCCTGGTTGCAATTGTCGACGGTTTCGAACAACTGAATGCCATCCTGGACGGCCTAACGCCAGCACAACGAGAGATTGCGTTTCCGTTTGAGCATCGCGACAAGAACTTCCGTGACGTTCTCGCCCATCTCCATGAATGGCAATGGCTGATTGCAGGATGGTACAAAATCGGAATGGGAGGGGCTAAACCGGATATGCCATGCAAGGGGTTCACGTGGAAGACTACCCCAGAATTGAACACTGCAATTTGGTTGAAACACCAGAACACGTCACTACAACGAACCCGGAAAATGCTCAGCCAGTCTCACGATAAACTGTACAAGATTGTCGCTAAAAACTCTAATGACGAATTGTTTCTGAGAAGTTACTACGACTGGACGGGTTCCACATCGCTTGGATCATACATTGTCTCTGCGACGTCCAGTCACTACGCTTGGGCTTTGAAGCTCATCGGACGTTTCGCCCGAGCAATCCCCAGGACGTCGGATAACCAAACGGTGAACCGCAGCCGCCGATGAAGCATTTGTTGATATCATAGGTATTTGGCGTCGGCTCGGTTACCGTCAGCGTTTAGACAGGAGAAATGAAGACCCAGGGCATCAGTTTATCTTGAGACCTCTGTCATTCGCTATTTGGCCTCGCGCCCCGGCGCGGACATCATATTCGCTGCAAACCAGTTGATGACAATTGAATGGTGGAACGACCATCGAGCCAGGTTTGATATTTTTGCGTCACAAGCAGGTATCGATAAATGTCCCGTCGGCGATCCCGTTGCCGCACAAAAGCGGCTTGCTATTTGGATGACATTTCCTTTTTGGTGATCAATGCTGAGACTCAAAGTCCCGCTCAGGATTTGATCCGGCACGTCGGATTGCCGGAAAAGGCTGCGGTTGATACCGTTCAAATCGCCGCAGCCGCATTGAATAAGGTCGAATACTTGTTGACCTGGAACTGCGGGCATATCGCCAATCCCGCGTTTCGGCGTAGAATCGAAGATGTGCTGGATGCTGCGAAATTTCGTTCTTCGGTCATCTGCACGCCGCAGGAGATACTAAATGTTTGATGACGCAATTGTCCTAGAAACTCGAAAACAACGCGAAGAGTACGCGGCCTCATTTGGCTACGATTTTGCTCGGATCGTGTAAGCCTTCGGTACGACTATCAACGTGTTGGACGCGGAGCCGCGGATCGCGTCGGTTTTGAAGTCAATGTTGATTGGCCGCGGTCCGGGCAACGCCGTCGATCTGCCGACTATCGAACATCCGCTGGGAGAATCATGAGCAAGGTATTTGTCAACATTGGGCGAAGCCTCGATGGTTACATGGCGCCGGAAGGAATGACCATGGGCAAGCCGGAGATCAAAAACTGGGGCGCCAAGTGGGGTGCATTGATGGCCTGGAACCTCAATCAACAGTACTTCCGCGAGAAGCTCAAGTTCGGCCCTGGAGGAGAGACAGGCCCGGTCAACGACATGGTTCGCCACACCTTCGAGCGCACCGGCGCCAACATCATGGGTAAGCGTATGTTCGACCAAGGCGAGGTAAGTTGGCCAGAGGAGGCTCCGTTTCACACGCTGGTATACGTACTTACCCACGAGAAAAGAGATCCTTGGGGGCGACCTGGCGGAACGACGTTTTACTTCGTCAATGAAGGGCCTGGGCGGGCGCTGGCCCTGGCTCGGGAGGCTGCAGGGAATCGTGACGTTCGCATTTCAGGAGGCGCAAATGTGATCCAGCAGTACCTGAATCTCGGTGTTGTTGATGAACTGGAAATTGCCTTGGCACCCGTGTACTTCGGCGGCGGTCGGCGACTCTTCGAAAACCTGAGCGAGCCCGGGCCGCAGTTTCGCATTGTCA
>DAOLCX010000657.1:0-2451 GCA_035327685.1 Pirellulaceae bacterium
CTCGCAAGACACAGTGCATGAACAACCTGAGGCAAATCGGGATCGCGTGTCTGAACTATCACGATGTCAAAGGGGCATTTCCTCCGGCACGAGTCGGGCCACTTCCAGGCACTGCTGCCTATCTGGAAATGGGGCCTTCCACGTTTGCTTCTTGGTTTGTGCATATCTTGCCGTTCATTGAGCAACAGCCGCTCTATGAGTGCTGGGACGTTTCGCGGCCTTACGAAGAACAAATTTCGGAGGCCATCAATACTCCGGTTCCGACATATTTATGCCCAGCCCGCCGCACGTTGTTCGACGCCATGGGGCCGGATGTCGAGTTGCAAGGTCAATTGCCCTGTGGTTGTCCCGGGCAAGTTAAGCTGATTCCGGGTGGGGCATTGGGCGATTATGCCGGCAACATCGGCGACTTTTCCCCCGGTGCGTCGGGGGCAATCACGGATTTTTATCAGCCCGGGCAAGGGACCGGCGTGTTGATTACTTGTAAACCTCAAGTCGATTCGTCTGGCAAGTTGGCCGGATATCGAAATCGGATTACGGTGCATACCATTTTGGACGGAACGTCGAATACGATCTTGGCTGGCGAAGCGCATAAATCCTCCGAACAAATGGGTTTGCCACCCATGGACAGCGCGATTTTCTCCGGAATCGAAATTCCCTCGATCGCGCGGATTGGTGGCCCGGGTTTTCCGATCATGAGAAATCGGTTTGACAATTCGCTGTCAGCAATTTTTCAATTTGGCAGTTGGCACAACGCCGGATGCAATTTTGTGATGGCGGACGGCAGCACGCACACCTTTGGAGTCTACCTGGACACACGCGTGTTGGGAGCATTGTGCCATCGGTTTGACGGACAACATATCGATTGGACTGAGATCGAATAATGTCTGTCAAAGGTGGCCGTTGGAAAGACCATATCTGGTGGGCGATGACGGGCTTCGTGTGGGGCTTCATCGCCTTGCTGGCGAGCGGATGTGGAGGCGTCCCGGCTCGATACCCTCAGTCAGGTCGCATTGTGTTTGAAGATGGATCGCCTGTAAAAACGGGATCGATCGAAATTGGCGGGGGAGATTCCAAATGGACCGCCAGTGGCGATATTCAGCGCGACGGGACGTTTGTTCTGTCGACTGTGACCAAGGGTGATGGTGCCGTCCCCGGGGACTATCAGGTCGTGATCCGGCAGGTGATTGTCACCTATTTGCCGGCTCAAGGCGGGCACGATCACGGCCATCTGGTGCATTCCAGATACCGCGACTATCGCACGACGCCGCTGACACTGAAAGTCGAACGCAAAGCCAACCATGCGATCGAATTCGTTGTCGAAAAACAGAAATGAGGTCGGCGACAAAGGTGCATCGACTTCTGAATATCGGAGTTTTATAAGCCAGTAAGCAGCATGCGCGTCGCCGCTTCGATGTCGGGTGATTGCATCAAGGATTGGCCAACCAGCATGGCTTGAACCTGGTAGGCAATTAAACGTTCGACGTCCTGCGGAGAGGCGATTCCGCTTTCGCTGACCAGGGGAATGTGAGCCGGGATGGCTTGGCGGATTCGCAGGGTATGTTCCAAATCGACGTTGAAGGTGCGCAAGTCGCGATTGTTGACCCCCACGAGTTGCGGATGCAATTTCAAGACGCGTTCCACGTTTGATTCTTCGTAAAGTTCCACCAGCGGCGTCATTCCCAACTCGACGATCAGCCCATGCAACTCAAAGAGTTCCGCGTCGTTCAAACATTCGGCGATCAACAGGACCGCGTCGGCCCCAGCGGCGCGGGATTCCCAAACCTGATACGTTGAAAGGACAAAATCTTTGCGCAGGACTGGCAGTCCGATGGCTTGCTTAACGCGGACGAGATCATCAAGCGTTCCGCCAAAGTAAGGCGTATCGGTGAGTACACTCAAACAGTTCGCTCCCCCCCGCTGGTAGGCTTTTGCGGCGGCCACCGGGTCAAAGTTGTTTCGGATCGTCCCTTGAGTAGGGCTGGCCCGTTTGACTTCAGCAATCAGCGCGATCGGCGACGCGCTCACAATGGCATTCAGAAAACTTCGAGAAGGTGAGGCGTTGGCTACGGCCGCAACCAGTTCCGGCAGCGGGCGATATAACTCCCTTTCTGCAATTTCCAGCCGTTTATCCGCGACGATTTTGTCTAAAATTGTGGTCACAGTTTTTGCCACCGCCTATGCTTCGTCGCCGTCCACACTAAATAGTGGACGTTGGTTCTGCGATTCGTCTGGCGCATAGCGACGAATGTAGTTTTTCACAGACACCTTGCGCGCCGTGTTTTCGCTGCTCATATATCGAACCTGACCGAAGATGGGGCGCGTGGGGCCCCACGGTCGATCGTACCGTCCCAACACCCAAAAGATGCCACTGTACGAATTTGGGTTGCGACCGTCGAGGGCATACTTGTTGTTGAGTTCAATCATATATTCCAGAGCCAATCGCGGCGT
>DAOLCX010000658.1:0-2447 GCA_035327685.1 Pirellulaceae bacterium
AGCACCGTTAATTTCGGCCGCCAGTTACCGTTGGCCCAGGGGATTCGATTCGAATGAACCACCCTTCAGAACCGGATGCCGACGCCCGCCCCAAAGGAAGCACCAATGTCCAGGGGGGCCATCGGATCAGTATGGCCGATACCGACGCGCTGTTGCCAGAACAATGGCTCAGTGGTTCGCTCAAATACGATGACTTTCAGCCGCTGACCGAAGGTGGAACTGCCACGTTGGAAACGTGTGTCGATAAAAATCTGCATCGGATGGTGGTCTATAAGAAGCTACATCCCCACCTGCAAAAAAATGATATTGAAGTGCGCCGGTTCTTGCGCGAAGCGCGAGTCACCTCCATGATTCCCCATCCGGGTACCGTTCCCGTCTATGAATTGGGGCGTGATCGGCAAGGGAACCTGTTCTTTACGATGAAGAAACTGTCAGGCCGCGACCTGCGCGAGATTTTGCAAAAACTGGCCGACGACGACGCAGCCACGGCTGCAGAATTCACGCTGCCGCGACTGATCGACGTGTTGATCGCCGCCTGCCAGACAATGGCTTATGCCCATCAAGAGGGGGTGATCCACAGGGATTTGAAACCGGCAAACATTTTGGTTGGTCAATTCGGCGAAGTGATCGTGCTCGATTGGGGGTTAGCCAAGGTCGAAGGGGAATCAACCCAGCTTGCCGAACCCATCCAATCGGGCAAAGAAAAGATCCGATTGGAACTGACCCGCCCCGGTTCGAGATACGGTACACCGTTGTACATGAGCCCGGAACAGGCCCGGGGAACCGACCTGGATGGACGAACCGATGTTTATAACTTGTCCAGTATTTTGTACGAAATGCTGACGCTCCGAACATTGATCAGCGGTCAAGACTTGGACGAGGTACTGCAGGCGATCATGCACCAACCTGTGCCGCGGCCGCGAGAAGTGGTTGGCAAGTCTCGCTATATCCCCAGCGAATTGGAAGCCATTTGTTTGAAGGGTTTGGCCCGCGATCCCCAGGAGCGATACCAAACCGTGGATCAATTGGCCAGCGACTTGATCCGTTACCGCAGCGGCGAACGGGTCTCTGTCGTGCGCTATGGCCTGATCGACCAGTTCCGACGCTGGCGCATCCGCAATCAGCTTGCCCTGACGGTTGGAGTTAGCGCCGCCTTGGGCGCCACCGCCATGTGGTTCATTTTGCGATGGTTGGGTTGACGCGGAGTAACGGCTCACGAAATGTAGGGTGCCTGGAGCAAGTCGTTCGATAAAACATGGTAGCTTGGACGAATCGATCGGCGACACTCACAGGGTTTCGATCGACAACAAGACGACTTGCGGAACGCACGAATATCAGGGGACGAACTGTTCACATTTCATGCCGGAATCGTCTGGAAGAGTCAACGTTTGCACACGCTTCGCGTTTGTAGTCGTTTCGCACGGTTTATAACAATGTTTTTCTGTGGCACACAACAGGATCTATAGGAATCAATTTCTCTGTTGGCTCGCCGCGCTAACAAGGGTTCACTCGCCCTCGCTTCGGCCTTGTATTTCCGGGTTTGGGATAGACTCTCAGCCTATCAAATTTGAAATCAGAGATTCTCAAATTTCTCGATTGGCTTTTATGGCGACATGCAGAACCTGTCGTCGCGTTCCGCCCTGAATCGATGATGGGTGGCCATCGCCTGGGACTTACGTCCCAGGCGATGGAGAGGTATTGAAATGCTGGCTACTACGCTAGTTATTTCGGCCGCCTCCTTGGCGGGAGTTGTTGCGGTTGGCACCGCCGCGCTGTTCGTTCCATCCACCTCGCGGGGGCTGCGTTGATTCTGCGCGAGGTGGATTGCTGCGCGGTGGAGCGACATTTCCACCTGCCGACGCGCGCGGTGCGGAACGTTCGGGCTGCACCCTGACAGGTGGCGCCGCGCGTTCAGGTTGGACGCGGGCGGGTGGCGGCGATCGTTCGGGCTGCACGCGTACCGGTGGCGCTGAACGATCGGGCTGTACGCGCGCAGGAGGCGTCGTGCGCTCCGGTTGAGCGCGGACTTGAGGCGTTTCTCGAGGTGCGGTACGCGGTGTCACTTGCGGGACACTCTGCTCCACCGTTCGATTTGGCCGAGCCGGTTGCGCCACAGAGGGCCGCGTTTGTGGCTGGACTTGAATCGGGTTGCTTTGCACCGGAGCGCGGTTCGGTGGGGACGTCCCCGCCGACGGATTGCGCGCATTGTCCGAACGTGGTTGAGTCCACCCTCCGCGCGGCGCGGCATCCTGAACTTGATTTCGCTGGGCAGCACGTCGCTCCAATTCGGCTCGATCAATTTGAGGCACGGTCGGCGTGCTGGGGACCACGTTGGGTTGAGCCGCGACGCGCGGTGGCGTGGTTGTTCCACCCTGACGCGGTACAGACGATGAGTTGCCGGGATTGGTCGGCGCGCGCGTTTGAGGAGGCTGATTGATGGCGGGTGG
>DAOLCX010000659.1:0-2443 GCA_035327685.1 Pirellulaceae bacterium
ACAGCGTGGACAATCCCCACACCTTCGCGCAGCAATTGAGACCTCAGATCAGGTGACGTATCGATGAGCAGGTTCCCTTCCGGCAAGCCGAGAATAGCACTGGCCCGTGTTCGCTGATTGCGCGGCGATCGCCCGGTGCAGACGGGACAAATGCACCCCAAGGCTGGGACGCCGACACTGGTGCCCGTCCCCAGCAAGATCATCTTGCCCGTGATATCCGTTGTGGCAATTCTCTTTTTCAATGGTTCACCGTTGTGAGATTCTACCGATTCCACAAGTCAGAGCTGGAAGCCTGCGTCAGATCACGAGCCAGGTAATAAGCCCACTATTGGAATGGTCATGATCTAAGCCAGACGCCCGACTCACATTAAACTAAAACAACTTTCGACTATCGAGCAAAATCGTGACGGGTCCGTCGTTGATTAAAGCGACTTGCATATCGGCACGGAATTGGCCCGTGGCGACGAGCAAGCCTCGCGCTTGCAAGCGCGCGACATACTGTGCGTACAGGTTTTCCCCCAATGCGGGGTCAGCCGCCAATGTAAAGCTTGGCCGTCGCCCTTTCCGCGCATCGCCCAATAACGTGAACTGGCTGATCGCCAGGACTTCCCCGCCGATTTCCACGACCGAACGATTCATCTTTCCCGCATCGTCCGGAAAGATTCTCAATTCAGCGGTTTTGTCGGCCACATATTCGGCATCAGCCAGTGTGTCGCCTTGTTCGACCCCCACCAAAGCCACCAAGCCCCACGCGATCTGGCCCACGATACGCCCATCCACGCTGACACTGGCATCACGGCAACGTTGAATAACCGCCCGCATTGCAAACCACCCAATTTGAACCTGTGACAATTTGGGCTGTGGGAACCGGTTTGGCCCCACCTGCCGAAACGCCCTATAATAAGGGACATGCTGGAAACAGACTATTGACGGTCGCGGGAATGGGGAGTGTGACAGGGAGTTATCAGCCGATTCACCCAGCGAAACACGAACTTATGTCAAAAATATTGAGAGGCCCAATGTTTGGTTGGGGCTGGTGGCTGATGGTATGTCTAGTCTTCAGCGGTTGCGGCCCGCGTGAGGAAATTACCGAGACGATTGTCCCGCGCGCTCGCGCCGGTCTCCCTCCCCCTACGCTGCTATCGGGGAGTATGCCCCAAGTCGCCATTCAGGGCCCGCGCCGGATGGTCGTGGCGATGGTGGAACGGCCGACGAAAGCTTGGTTCTTCAGAATCGACGACAGCGACAAACTGGTTACGCAGTCAGAGTTGGAATGGAAGCCGTTTTTGCAAAGCCTCCGGTTTTCCGAGGTTGACGAACCACAATGGGAGCTTCCCGACGGATGGCAGGCCTTGCCTTCCCGACCAGGCCGATTTGCCACCATTGCAATTCCCAGCGGTGAACAAACACTGGAACTCGCAATTTCATCCTTGCCGCCAGGCCAAAGTGTTGTGGCCAACGTCAACCGTTGGCGCGGCCAGTTGGGTTTGAACGAGATCAAGGCCGAGGAACTCCCCGACAGACTGCGGCAATTGAGTTTCTCCGGCGGCGACTTTTTGGTGTTTGACGAAACAGTCTCCGGCGCGCCAGAGGACGATTCTCCGGTGGCAAACACGGTGTCGGCCAGCGCTATGCCAAAGTTCGAAGTTCCCGTCGGATGGAGGTTCCAGCAAGCAAACCAGTTCGTGGCCGCGACTTATCTGAAGGAGTTTGAAGGAGGAACAGCGCAAATCGCCGTTTCGAGAATGCCTGCGCTGGCCGTGTCCTGGGAAACGGTATTGGCGATGTGGATCGAACAGGTGGAATTGCCAAGAGACTCGTTGCATGATTGGCTGGCGCGTACCGATGAAACCAGTGTGAACGGCCAGCCCGCCAGGCGTGTCGAGTTGGTCAGCGGCGATGATGCGGCAATGCTGGTTTTGATCGGAGTTCGCGTCGAGTGGGGAACGGATGCCTGGTATTTCAAGCTGTCGGGAGACCCGAGCGCGGTCAGCGCGGCGCGGGATGAATTCAATGCATTATTGGGTTCTGTGAAAATGGAGCGGGGCGAGTGACCATGGGGAATCCGGCCGGACAAAATACTGAATTGGAATTGCCCGGATCGTCCGGATTTTCCCTCAACGAGACGCCGCTGGAAGCGGCCTGGGATTGGATCGTGATCGCCTTGCAACCGTTGGCGTCTCTGCGGTTGACTGTGGCGTTGTTGGCGCTATCCGTGTTCGTCGTGTTCGTGGCCACGTTGGAGCAAACGGAAAGCGACATTTGGACCGTCAAGCATCGTCACTACTCGAACCTGCTGGTCGCCGTGCCAGTGCAGACTTTTCTGCCACCAGACTGGTTTCCCCAGTGGCAGAGTGTTCCTTATACGCTGGTGATTCCCAGCGGATTGACGATGTTGATGGCGATGATCGTCAACTTAACGGCGGCCCACGCGCTGCGGATG
>DAOLCX010000660.1:0-2436 GCA_035327685.1 Pirellulaceae bacterium
AAATTTCCCCCAAAATCAGACGGGAAATTGTTAATCCATGTTGGCGTGCGGGTGCGATCCAAAAAAACTCCCCGGAATGGCCCCCCGCCGGTGCCGTCTCCCTGACCCGCACCCGCATCGCGTACTCCACGCGATCATTGCCGCGCCATGTTTCGTCCAGTGTCACGGCGACTCCCGCATACGCACTGCGGACATCAACGATCCGCCAGTTCCGATTGCCAAATCGTCGGATCACCACGGTTTGCGTCGGCAGGCTTCCCGCAGCCCCGGTTCCGAAGTCAATCTCACCAGGCTCCAACCAAAGGTCAGATCGGATGAAGCCGCGGATTTTGAGTTGCACTTCCGCATAACGAGGTTTGCTGAAGGCCACTGTCACGGTCGCGCTCCGCTGGCCGTTAAAGTTCAACGTATTGAAGCGAGCGATGATCTCAGAAGTCTCACCCGGCTTGATGACTTTGTTGGTGAATGAGACATCCACACACCGGCAACTCGTCCAAGCATTATGAATCTCAACGTCTTCGTTCAAAGGATTGCGAATCTCAAATCGATATTCGGGTTTGGAGCCACGGACAACCGTCCCAAAGTCGTGGCTGTTCTCTCGAAACAAACCAGCAGCCCAGTTTTGAGCGACGGCATAACTGTCGAAAAAGCACCCCAATACGACCCACAGAAACAGAACCGATAAAGACTTGACAATTTCAGACATGATTCGCACGTTTCGAGCTTTTCCACCCGATCAACCTCTTCACTCCAGCCACAATCAGACGCGATTGTAGCCGTTCACGCCCCCGATTTCTATGCCGGAATCATAAAATGTGACTGTTGTAACGGCAGTATCGGTCAGGCCACCCCTGACATTTTTGCGAAAATTACCAAGAGTTCCTGCTGTGCTCGATTTTTCATCTTTAATCGTTCGATGGAATAGGAGAATCAGCTCGTAGGGTCGTGCACTTCGAAGGGAGACGATGATGAGTCAGTCCTGGCATTGGGCCACTGTTGGGTTCTGGATGGTCGTTTTTGGCTGGGCGCAAACGGCAGCCTACGGCCAATTCGTTGTGCCGGCCGGGCAGGCCAGGCACCTCCAGCAGGCGCAATTCGAGAAGCCGGCAACTGCCAGCTCGATGCCCCCGATCATCAATACATCTCTAAGCGACTTTTCCAACTATTCCCAACCGCCAGCCTTTCTGGACGATGACGCCTCGGCCGTACGACCCATGCCATCCACCGGATTCGAATTCGGGCAGTCTTCTTGGATCTCCCCTCCATCCAACCCGGAGTTCTTCCGTACATTCCACCATCAGCCTTTTCTGGGTTCCAGTGCTTATCAGCGCTCGACCGCAAATGCCTGCGACTGCGGCAGTTGTGCACGTTGCCAGGACATTTGGATTGGCCTGTGTCGCGAAGGCGAATGCTGCGGCGATTTCGGTGTATCCGCTTTCGACTGGTTCAGACGCCGCACTCGGCGCGCCTGGTAATACCTAGCGGCGTTGTTGAAACAACATTCGGCTTCCGACAAGCCGTCACTGACGGGACTTTTGTTGGTGGGATTGCGCCGAGGCGATCCATCTGTGTACCGAGATGGTTTTCAAATCCGAGGCGGCGGTCGAGTCGGGCGAGGCTGTTGTAATGGACTGGGCTGAGGCACATTTGGTACCGGGTTGTTATTGTTGTTGTTTTGCATGTTAGGTTGAGGTGGGGGAGGCGTGTAACGTTCGACCCAAGCCCATCCCACGGGTGTCGCCAGTTCGCGTTCGGCCAAGAGCGCCCAAGGCGTTCCCGGATGTTCATCCACCACGCGCTGTAAATAAAACCTGGCTTTCTCCGCCATCGCGTCCGCTTGACTACCCGTGGTAATCGTCTCCGCAGGCTGGAGCACCCAGGTGTTGTTTCTTTCGTTTTGGAACTGTAAGCGCGTCTTGATCAAGGCCAACATGCCATTGTAAGCCTCAGCGCGGACTTTATTGGCTAACACCCGGCCATAGGCCAGGTCATAACCGGCCTGCCAGCGCGGTGACGACTCGGTGGCTCGATCCGATTCGCCTTGCCGCAAGATATTGTACAACTGATCCAATTTCGGCTCCAACAACGCCGCCGAGCGCTGTGCCCGGTTGACCAGGTTGACAAACGCCGCCTCGTCTAGTTTCGGAAAGACTCGGATCGGTGCTTCCAACGCACCCACCCTCGACATTTGGGCCGCCTGCACCAGAGACTGACGCGCTTTGCTTTGCGATAGTCGCTGCAAATAAGTCTGCTGTGAAACCAGGTCAGGACGATACCGCTTCATAACTTGCGGGTCGAAAAAGTGCTGCAAATAGCTCGAGTAATCGTCGATGTCGGCCGCGCGGACGCGCCGCCCCAAATCGCGGCTGGAATGGACCGCAAAATATATTCCGCCAGTCTCGTAACAAAGGCGGGTCAAGGCAAACGGACCAAAAC
>DAOLCX010000661.1:0-2427 GCA_035327685.1 Pirellulaceae bacterium
CTTGAAGTGTGAAGTGTACCAGCGACCCTTCCGCCACGTCACACACATGCCATGATAAGTTCTGCCTGGTCCAGGGTCAGGTGTCAGACATGGGGGTCAGGCCTCTTTGATTTACGTACCGCGGCTGCAAGGCATGGGACGGGAAAGTCTGAGTCCCTGTGGAGCGTATTCGATGCCCAGGCCCCATCGAGCCGACGAAGCCGGCGGATTGAATCGCGCCCTAAATCTGGCCCGGCGACCCGACGGCCGATCTGTTTGAGAAGGACGCGGACGTCCTGGCGCTTGAGCAGATCCTGTACGAAGGACTACAACTCCACGAGGTTCAACTCCGCAGCTACCGTCGAATGTCCAATCGCTTCCACCTGGTGTTCCGTCCATTGGTCGATCGAGAGAGGCGCCGATTCATGAGCTGGATCGGTGGAACTCTCACCAAGCGCTATCACACGCGCGACCAAACCAGCGGGCTTGGACATGTCTATCAGCAAAGAATCAAGAGTTTCCCGTTTTAGGACGTCGGGCACTTGTTCATGGTTTGTCGCTACGTGAAACGCAATGCGCTCCGCACCGGGTTCGTAAGGCGTGCCGAGGATCGGCGATGGGGATCGAAGCGGCCATTGGCTTAAATGTCCTGAACCGGACCCTCAACCGCGATCTCCATGGCCGATACCGAGGTTGCCGAATTGGGGTGAGCGAGTCAACGAACCGCTGAACCAGCGCAAACTCGATGCTGTCCGCCTATCGGCCCTACGCGGCCGTCCGCTGGGGGAGCGGAATTGAGTGAAATCGACCGTCAAGCGGCTTGGATTCGAATCGACCATTCCCCCTCACGGGGGACAGCGCACCCATTTCCCTGAGTCGAAACCAATCAAAAAGGCTAGTTCCCTCTGATCAGCTCACTTCCACGGCCCGTTGGCACGCGTTAGACTTGTATCATGTGACCAGGGCCATGCACGGCGAAACGAGTTTCCGTCTAAAGGAAGGTTCTGGCCTTGAGTCTAATCAGGCGTCCGTGTCGGAAAGGACATACGCCCATGAACAATCTGATTGACCTTCCCAGCGCAAGACCGACCATTCGTTTGTTGTTGATCAACCCCCGCTCGCCGGACAGCTTTTGGAGTTTTCGGTGGGGGATGGATCGAATTCTCGTAGAACAGCGGACTCCGAATCCGCCATTGGGGTTGGCGACGCTCGCCGCTTTAACGCCAGCGAACTGGACCGTGCAAATTGTCGATGAAATGGTGGAGCAAATCCCTGACCGTCCTGAAGCGGACTTGATCGGAATTTGCGGAATGGGCGTTCAACACCCTCGCCAACGTGAATTGTTGGATTATTTCCGTCAACAGGGTTACTTTACGGTTGCCGGCGGAAGTTTTGCTTCACTGTGTCCCGAGAAATTAGAGGGATTGGCCGACAGCGTTGTCGCCGGGGAAGCGGAATACATCTGGCCCAAGTTTTGCGCCGACTTTGAAGTGGGTCAGACCAAGCCGCTTTATCTTGAGCAGGGCGAAGTCGATTTGTCGGATGTGCCAGCGCCACGGTTCGATTTACTTAAACTGTCCAAGTACGGCACGGCCAGTCTGCAGTTTTCGCGTGGCTGCCCATATCGGTGCGAGTTCTGCGACATCATTGTTATGTTTGGTCGAAAGCCGCGAACGAAAACGCCGGAACAAATTGGCCGTGAGTTGGATGCCTTGCGGGCTCAAGGCGCGACCAGCGCTTTTTTTGTCGATGATAACCTGATCGGCAATAAGAAACTCGCTAAGGAATTGCTGCGCTTCTTGGTGGACTATCAACGACGAAATGGCTATGCCTTCAGATTTGGCACGGAAGCCAGTTTAAACCTGGCGGACGACCCGGAACTGCTGGACTTATTCCGCCAGGCCGGCTTTGCGTGGGTCTTTCTGGGAATCGAGACCCCGGATGTCGCCAGTTTAAAAGAGGCTCTCAAGACACAAAACACCAAGTCCGATTTGCTGGCCGCCGTGCGAACGATCTATTCGTATGGGATCGACGTGTTTTCTGGATTCATCGTGGGCTTTGATAACGACACGGTGGACGTGTTCGATCGCCAGTACAAGTTCATTGTCGATGCCGGCATTCAGGTCGCCATGGTTGGGCTCCTAACGGCACTTCCGCGGACGCCATTGTACGAGCGGCTGGAGCGCGACGGTCGTTTGCGGCACGACATTATGCCGGGGGACAATACGCGCACGCAGACCAATGTGATCCCCGCCAAGATGACCTATGACGAACTCATTGCGGGATACAAAGGACTCTATCGCCGCCTTTGCTCGGATCGCGGTATTGCCCTGCGAATCAAGAACAAGTTGCGGTATCTGAAGCGACCGATCGCAATGAAGAAGTCTTGGACGGACGCAAAGAGTTTTAGGTTGTTGTGGCGAACCTTGATGCGTGGAATCGGCCCGG
>DAOLCX010000662.1:0-2413 GCA_035327685.1 Pirellulaceae bacterium
CATTTGTGCCACGGCTTCATTCCATTTGCGCCGCCCAAAATACCCTACGTCAATGACGAACGGTACGAGTATTACAAGGACGTTGTCAATGCGACTTACCGGTTTCACGATTTGCTCCTGAGCCGGCTCCTCAAGCTGGCGGGTGAGGATACGACCGTCATGTTGGTCTCTGACCACGGGTATCAAACCGGCCACCGCCGTCCGAAACTGACGCCCAACGAACCGGCAGGCCCCGTGATCTGGCACCGTCCGTTTGGCGTCATGGCCATGCGCGGCCCGGGTATCAAGGAAGATGAATTAGTATTCGGCAGTTCGATTGCCGACGTGACCCCCACTATTTTGGCCATGCTGGGGTTACCTATCGGCCAGGACATGATTGGTCGTCCGTGGCAACAGGCGTTTAGCGAACCTCTGGAAATTGAGACGGTTTCCAGTTGGGAGGACATTTCCGGCGATGCGGGGATGCACCCCCCTGACTTGATCGTGGACACGTTTGCCGAGCAGGCTGCGCTCGACCAGCTGGTCGAGTTGGGCTACATGGAAAAACTCTCGGAGGACAAACAAGAGCGGGTGAATGTGGCCGTCAACGAGTACCATTACAATTTGGGCCGGGCGTTGTTGGCCATGGGAGACGCCCATGGAGCCATCGAACATTTGGAACCTTTGCATCGCAAAAACCCCAAACGGTTGATGGTCGCTTTGCATTTAGCCGACTGTTACCAGCGCGCGCTGAGGCTCGACGATTGCCGCAATCTGTTAGACTACATTGCATCTGGTGAATGTTACGAGCAGGGTTTGGAGAATAGAAACGCGCGCGTTCTGCCTCAGCTCGATTTTCTGTACGGATTGCTGGAGCTGAATTCGGGCAATCTGGACGCCGCGCGTGAACGATTGTTGAAGGCGGAGCAGCAATTGGGCCACACCCGCGGGTTACATACAAACCTGGGGAACATATATCATCGGCTGGAGAAGTGGGACGATGCCGAGCGGGCGTACACAAAAGCCCTGGAAACAGACCCTGACGACCACGCGGCGTTAGCGGGGATGGCCGTGATTCATTTGCGAGCCGGCCGCCACGATTTGTCGATCTCCTGCGCCTTGCAGTCGTTGTCGGTCTTGTACTATCAGCCTCAAGTCCACTACTTATTGGCCGTGGCGTTGGCTCACGTTGGCCAGCGCGATCGGGCTCGCCAAGCGTTGGAAGTGACGCTGAAAATCAATCCGGGCTTTGTCCAGGCTCGTGAATTATTGTCGAAGTTGAGCGCCCTTTCGTAGCCGAAACGTGGGAATACCTGCTGTATGGAATCATTGCCGGTCATCGTGGTGTCAGGGCTCCCGCGATCGGGGACCTCGCTGATGATGCAGATGCTGTCGTCTGGCGGCATCCCCGTTTTGACCGACGGGTTGCGTGGGCAAGACGTTTCCAATCTGCGCGGGTACTTTGAGTATGAGCCGGTTAAAAAGTTGGCTCACGACGCTTCATGGCTCCCGGCGGCGCGCGGCAAAGCCGTGAAAATTATCCTGCACTTGTTGCCTTCGATTCCCGCCGACATTTCGCTCAAGGTGTTGGTCATGGATCGCCCGATCGATGAAGTCGTCACATCCCAATTTGCCATGTTAAAATCGATGGGGACCGAGCCCGCGGCTACGCGCGAGGTGTTGATCAAGACGTTTTCCAAACAACGCGAAACTTTGCTGTCCCAATTGCAGAAGCGTCCCAACATTGAGTCGATGCAGGTCGATTTTCACCGTTTGGTGCAGGGTGATACAGACCTGGTCGATGCGATCATTCGATTCTTGGGAATTGCAGACGTCGATCGCGCGGCAATGTTGGCAGCCGTCGATGCGAAACTCTACCGGTCGCGCGGCGCGGACCGTGCGGTGCAGCCGACTGCGGCGCGGATGCCATGGCAAACCGGCCAGTTCGATGGTCTGATTGTGATTTCGGTCCCCAAAAGTGGCACCAACTTTCTGTCCCGGTATTTGTCGGCCCTCACCGGCTGGCCGCATCGTTGGGGGCGGCCCAGCCGCGATGCCGTGTCGTTGTTGGGAGAGCTCCCTGCCGAGGCCGATCCGGATGTGGCCCGCGCGGCGACCCACTTGATTCAGACGGAAACCGACATCGCCCTGCTGCCGGCCGACGAGCGGCCAACGCTGTTCGGCAACCGCAGCCTGGTTTCCCTGGAGCCGCCAGTGGAAGGTGAGGGCCAACACGATCCGAATCGCGTTGCACTGCGCCATCAGTTGATCGCTGAGCACCCGGTACGGAGCCTGCCGTGGTTGTTGCGAAACCCTCGCCAGTGTCCGATCCTGACACCAGATGAAGTGGTGCGCGAAGCGCGCGATATGCGTTATGGCGTCCTGTTTTTATATCGTGATGTGCGCGACATCGCGTGCCATCGCCGGCACGAGC
>DAOLCX010000663.1:0-2412 GCA_035327685.1 Pirellulaceae bacterium
CGGCCAACATGTACTCAATGGCCATCGGCAATTTGGTCGTCGCCAGTATTTCGTCACGGACATGTTTCAGAATATCCTGGACCGGTTCGGCGGTCTCGATGCGCTGATTCAGCGCGCGGAACAGGTAGGCTTGCTCGACGTATTCTTCAGGTAGCAATCGCCCCATAAGACTTTGTTTGCAGTATTTTGATGCACTTTCAGCCCAGGATCGCCATCATAGCAAGTCTTCAATCCTCACGCGATTACGTACCCAGTACTCAGTACCAAGCCAGTTGCGAATTCCGTGCCGCGTATCACCGCTGACCTGGGGCAAAAACAGGTGATTTGGCCTGCGCCGGATGGAGTTGAACGGTTGACCGGCGGCGGCATAATTTGACAAGGCGACATCACAAGTCCCATTTTGAAAGGAACCTCGACAAACTAGAATTTCTCAAATAATGCAGCCATAGGCCAGCCGAATGTTGCAGGCTTGATGTGGCCACCCAATCTTCAACGCAAAGACAACGTCCATGAGCACAACGACCGAACTGACAATGACCCATGCCGATTCACTGCACGCCGATCCGCGGATTGCGGAGGCCAAGCGGTTGATTTTGGAGGCTGTGGCGGATCACCAACAACATTTGACAAGCGTCCGGGCTCCGCGTCCCGAATTGGCCGACAACTACCAGCAACTGTTGATGGAGTTTGGTCACATGCGCGGCGGGGCATTGTATTTTCCCTATTTGTCGAGCGGCTTGGGAAACGGACCCTGGGTGGAATTGGCAAATGGCAGTGTGAAGCTCGACATGATCACCGGGATCGGTGTGCACGGCTTTGGCCACAGCCATCCGGCGCTGGTCAAAGCCGGCATCGACGCGGCTTTAAGCGACACCGTGATGCAGGGAAACTTGCAACAAGATACGGCCAGTGTCCGGTTTACGCGCCGAGTCGTCGAAGCCGCTTGCCAAAGTGGGGCTGGGTTGCGGCATTGTTGTTTAAGTACCAGCGGGGCGATGGCCAATGAGAACGCACTCAAGATTGCCTTTCAACGGAACGCACCGGCCAATCGGATTCTGGCCTTCGAACGCTGCTTCGCGGGACGGACGTTGGTGTTGTCGCAAGTGACTGACAAAGCGGCTTATCGGCAAGGGCTGCCCGACACGATCGCGGTGGACTATCTCCCGTTTTTTGACGCCCGCGATCCCGTTGGAAGCACGCAGCGGACGTTGGACAAGTTTCACGAACATTTGCATCGGCACCCTGGCAAATACGCCTGCTTGTGGATGGAGCTAGTGCAGGGCGAAGGCGGATACCATGTTGGCGATCGCGCATTCTTCCGAGCGTTATGTGAGATGGCGCGGCAACATCACATTGCTGTTGCAGCCGATGAAGTTCAGTCGTTTGGTCGCACCACGAGACTTTTCGCGTTTCAGCATTACGAGTTGGACGAGTTGGTCGATATCGTGTCGATCGGCAAAATCAGCCAGGTGTGCGCGACGCTGTTTAACGATGATTACAAACCGCGACCGGGCCTGATCAGCCAGACGTTCACTGGCAGCACCTGGTCGATTCTAGCGGGTGATGTCATCGTACAAACGCTGCTTGAAGACGGGTTTTTTGGGCCACAGGGGCGCATCGCGCAGCTCCATCAGCGTTTTGCCGGGCATCTGCAGCGGTTGGCGAAACGATTTCCGCAGGCCGTATCGGGACCGTTCGGGATTGGCGGGATGGTGGCGTTCACGCCGTTTGATGGGTCGGCGGACAAGGCCAAGACATTGTGCATGAAGCTGTTTGATGCTGGGTTGATGTCGTTTGTCGCCGGTGCTGACCCGACACGATTGCGGTTCCTGATGCCGTTAGGTTGTGTTCAAGACGAACACATTGATATCGCTGGCCAGATCATTGAACGCGTGATGGAAGAACTCATTCAGGTAGGGGCATGTTGATCGTCCGGGCGGTCAGAGAATCCGATGTCGATCCGTTGTTCGATCTGGTGCAACAGGCCGAATTGGGTTTAACGACCTTGAAGATTTCCAAAGAGCGGCTGCAGGAACGGATCGAGCAGTCGCTTTTTGCCTTTCAACAAAAGAAGGGCCGGCCAGCGGGCCAGCCATACGTGTTCGTGATGGAAGACATGACGAACGGGCGGATCGTTGGGACCTCGGCCATTTATTCCAAGGTGGGGGGGTTCGAGCCGTTTTACTCGTATGAAATCGAAAAATCGATTCACGAGTCCAAAGAGTTGAACGTGCATAAAGTGGTGGAAGCGCTCCATTTGCGTGAAATCCATGACGGCCCCACGGAGATTGGCAGTTTGTTCCTGTCGCCGGATTATTGGGGCCATGGGCACGGACGATTGCTTTCAATGACTCGCTTCATGTTCATGGCCTGTTTCCCGACGCGCTTTGAAAAGGAAGTGATTGCCGAAAT
>DAOLCX010000664.1:0-2409 GCA_035327685.1 Pirellulaceae bacterium
TAATCTGCAAGGTCGAGGAGAATCCGATGTTTCCCAGTCCCCGAATGGTATGAGAAGCACTGTTGATTAAGTGGTCGCTGGCGGCATTCGAGTTACTGTTATCGTACAGCCAGGCGGTGGAATGGGTTAGCTCAACCGCTCCGGTTCCAGAAAAGGTAATCGTTCCGACAGGCTGGAAGTAAGTGCTCGCTCCGGTCGAACCGACAATCAACAAGCCGTTGTTAAACAGGTTGCCGTGAATACTCAGCCGCTGGGCATTGTTAATATTGACCACATCGCCGAAGTCGATGGTCAGATCGTTAACGGATGCGAACACGTTGACATTCACGACCGAGTTGGTTCCATTGTCGCTGTCAACAAAGGCATTTGTCGTGGAATTGGGGACACCCGCCGACCAGTTCGTACCGAGCCCCCAATTGCCGGTCCCACCCTGCCAGGTCGTCTGTCCGAGGGCGCTGGAGGTGAGGAGTAATCCGAGCATGAACGCCATTCCAAAGCTGGCTCGCGTGCGAAGTGTTTTGCGGACGGATTGATCGCAGGCGGCCACAGTCCCGACGGGCACGATTCTCTTAACAATGGTGGTTTTCATGATTTCGATACTCAAAAATGGAATTACACAACCTGGCGGCTCTTCCCGTTTTCGTTCACTACTTCATATCTGCTGAGCTGAAATGCGCCCGAACGAAACAGCTAATCGCACAGGAGGAGTACAGGTGGGAGCCAGCCTTCTATCAGTTGTTTGCCCAAATCTTTAACAAAAATAAAAAATTGTTGCGTCAAGGGCCGTCTTTTGGGAAAATTGATGATTTCAGTGATAGAATCCGCAAATTGACTTGTACTCCTTGAGGGCTACTTTGCATGACTGCCTCGACGTCCCCCAGTTTGCTGCTGCGCATTAGAAACGCACATGACAACGGAGCCTGGCAGGAATTCATGGACTTGTACTCCCCAGTTATTTGCGATTACTGTTTGCGGGCCGGACTGCAAGCCAGCGATGCCGATGACATCGTCCAGGACGTGATGTCCATCGTCAGTAGTGCGATTCAAAAGTTTGAATATGATCCCGCCAAGGGAAGATTTCGCTCTTGGTTAGGCACGATTGCGGCCAATCGAATCCGAAACCACTTTGCTAAATTGTCCAATCGCAACAACCAGTCGCTGCACGGATTCGAATCCGATTTGACTCACATTTCCATTTCCCAAACATATGCCGATCCTGATTTGGCCTGGGTGGAACTGTTTACCGAAAGAATCTTCCAAGTCGCCTGGATGCGAATTCGACCAGAGATCTCGGAAGTACAATGCCATTGCTTCGAAGCCACCTGGGTCCGCAATGAGGATGCGGCTGACGTAGCCAGGTCGATGCAAATTCCAGTGCATCAAGTCTATGTCAACAAGTCGCGAGTCCTCAAAAGGCTAGAAGCTGAAGTTCGTATTCTGGCACAAGAGATCCCCTTTTCAGACAGCGTTGATTATGACGGAGCAAACTCGTTCTGAATCAAGCCCCTCGCAGCATGTGGCAACGCCAACTTGCCCGGATCGCGACACGCTGATTCAACTGTTGTCGGAAACCTGGGAAGATCATGACGAGTTGACTTTCCACGTCGAAACGTGCAAACGTTGTCGAACCGTGCTCGATCAAATTTCTGATTCTGAGTTGCTCAACGACTATCGTCACTCGGCCCGCAAACGGCTACAGGCCCTCCCCACACTCGAACCGCCCTCCCGACCTGGCGATTTGGGCAGCCTGGGTGACCTGGCGATTGAGTCTGTACTTGGACGCGGGGGAATGGGGGTCGTGTTTCGCGGTCGCGATTTGCGGTTAGGGCGCGAAGTGGCGATCAAGTTCGTTCGACCGGGCAGCAGTGCGGAGACTGAAAAAAGGTTTGCCCGAGAGGCCCGCGCGATCGCTGCGCTGCAGCACGGCAATATCGTCCCCATCTATCACATCGGTCAAACCGAGCATGGTCAAGATTTTATTGTCATGCCGTTGATCCAAGGGTCAACGTTGCGGTCGCGGTTGGATACCCGCGAACTCGAGCCGCGGCAGACCGCGATCATCATTTGCCAGATCGCCGACGCGCTGGCGGCGGCGCATCAAGCCGATCTTGTCCATCGCGATGTCAAACCAGCCAACATCTTGCTCGATGAAATCGATCAACATGCCAAGATCATGGACTTCGGGCTAGTCCGAATGGCGGAAGAAAACACTTTGACTCAGGCCGACATCATCTGCGGCACGCCGGAATACATCAGCCCTGAGCAAGCCACGTTTGGCGATCAAGTCGATCGGCGCAGCGATATCTACAGCCTGGGAGTAACGCTGTACGAGTGCTTGACCGGTACGGTACCGTTCCGCGGCCGTCCACTGGAGTTGATCGACCAACATCGTGCGGCCTCGCCTGTCCC
>DAOLCX010000665.1:0-2407 GCA_035327685.1 Pirellulaceae bacterium
ACATAACAGACGCTGACGCCGTCCGATGCCTTGGCTCGCGCAACAGGGGATCTGGCCAACTGCCCCCTTGATATTTGGAGAAATCAAATGGAGGGCAGGACTCACTTGTGGGTGCAAGCCTTTGGGGTAAGCGATTCAAACTCTAAGGCGATCATGAACTCATGAAACCGGTTTTGAATCGCGGCAATACCTGCAGTCCATCTTTCGAAAAGTTGCGGATCACGAAGCCTTCGAGAGAGTTCGCGCCGATGTGCTGGAGTCCTATGATGACGCCAAAAAAGAAAACAATGAGCCCTGACCCCTTTGATTTCCGGGACGGCTATTTGCCGATGCCGTCCAGCCCCAGCCGGACTTCAATTTGTTCTTCCACGCCGTCGGGCAGCTTTTTCATCAGTCGATCCCATGCCTCGCGGCGCATGCGAACTACGTCTCGCCGCAGTTCGCATTCCGTTTCCAGGATCGCTTGCAACAGCTTATTCACCTCTTCGTGTGAAATTTGAAATCCGTTTGACTCACTCATCTCAAGCAGCGTATCGTAAACGATCTGGCGAAAACCAAATTCTTGTAGGGCAAGATCGATGCCGAGGGATTTCAGCGTCTCCAATTGTTGGCGGTCGAGGACCTCGTTCAGCTTGTGTTTTAAACCCGCGCGCTGAGCGTCCACACAAAGGGCAGTGATGTGTTTATAATAGGCTTGTGCTGCGGCGATTTCTTCCTCTGACCCAAATTCGACAGCGTCCCATCGTTCTCTCGCGGTTGCACGCAATGCGGCAATGCTATCGAAATAATCGCGAATTTGTTGGGCCTGTTGGCGTGTCAACCCAATCAATACCAGTTGTGGGGCAGTTCTCGACAACTCGGTTTCGTCGCCTATAATGCCCTTTAGGTGGACTGTCATGGTCCCGTCCTGCCAACGAAGAATTCGTAGGCCATTTGTTGACGCAGCGATCTGCGGAAAATCATCGGCTTGTCCGAATGCGGTGACCGGAACCCACAAGGAGAATAAGCTTAGTATCAAAAACCGTTTCATGTTTGTACTCCAGTTTAATCGTGATTTGGTGTCGTCGTCATTTAACTCAGCGAAGTGAACGAAGTCGCCAGTATTTTTCCATCTGTTCATCATCAATCTTCTCCTCCTGGCCCGCCCGCGCCGGGGAATACAATTTTACGTTGACCAAAATTATCCAGCACAATAATGAACGAAACGATCCCCTCCCAATGATGAGGGTTCGGCGGATTGGCTCCGTTATCCACTTGCAGCCGAAAGGAATAGGGCGTGTTGAGGTTCCATCCGGCTCCGGGTTCCACAAACTCATTTGTGAATGCCTGGTTTTGTATCGGTGGATTGGGGTCAGCATCTTCGGCTTTCCCAACCAGTCGAGGAGGTATGAACGAATGATCTCGGATAACGCCGAAGGCCCCCTCCACATTCGCCTGATTCGTCTTGCATGTGGCTGTAATCTTGTTGCCTAGAATTACCAAGCTATCGACATGTGCTTCGGGCGGGGTGGGAGGGATTTCTTGGCCCCAAGCATTGAGGGCCGAGGTGACTTGGAGAATTGTCATTGCCATGATGACCCACTGATTTCTAGTAAAGAAAATCAACAGCGAATGGCTAAACTGGCCTTTCTCTCTCTCTCTCTCTCTCATTATCAAGTCTCCTGAAGAATCGTGACTAAGCTTTGAAAAACTCTGAGGCACAACTGACCGCTTCGCGATCTAAAACCATTTTACCGGGGCCGGAGGGGGATACAAGTTGGACAGCGCCCGTTAGTGACGTGAGATCGTGTCAATTCTATAGTCTTGGTGGCGCACGGGTCGAAGATACCGGGGCTAACGCCCGGAGGCTGATTTGTGGAGGACCAGCCGCGCAGTGTTAGCCGCGGTCTTTTGGATAAATCTGAACATTGGACATTAGAAAAGTGCCGTCATGACTGCCAATTCGGACACCTATGAAACCCATACAGGCGCTGTCCTACCAATTCGGACAGGCTAGAAAGCCGGTCTGACGTAGTTCTTCGAACTTCCTCAATGGATCGGTTCGGCTGCGGTTTTCTGATGTGATGCGGTCAGGTTGGGGAATCGATCTTGCAGCGATTGGACTTCCATCGAACATTGTCGCAGTGTTTCGATGGCTTCGACAGCCGCTTCGGCGGCGGGCATGGTGGTGATGCAGGGGACTCCATATTGAACTGCCGTGGCGCGGATTTTTCCTTCGTCCGTCCGCGCACCCTTCCCCACCGGCGTGTTAAGAATCAAATCGACTTGTCCGTTCTTGAGAAAGTCCAACAGATTCGGATGCCCTTCAATGATCTTTTTTACGCGCTGCACTGGAATCCCGTCTTGTTCCAGCCGTTTGGCGGTCCCCTCGGTCGCCAGGATTTCATACCCCATCCGATGCAATCGC
>DAOLCX010000666.1:0-2407 GCA_035327685.1 Pirellulaceae bacterium
TCCTGGCCGCACTTTCGACGCCGTTGGTGTTGAGCGTGCACACGATCGTGAGTTGCGTTTTTGCCGTCACCCATTTGCCGGGCTGGCACAGTACATTTTCCCCGCCGTACTTTGTCGCCGGCGCTATTTTCAGCGGCTTCGCGATGGTGGTGACGTTGTTGGTGCCGGCTCGCGCGCTGTATGGCTTGCAGAATATCATCACGGTTCGACACTTGGAGAACATGAACAAGATCATCATGGCGACTGGCTTGATGGTCGGGTTGGCCTATGCGATCGAGTTTTTCATTGCCTGGTATGGCGCCGTCCAGGCCGAGAGTTTTGCCTTCCAAAACCGCGCGTTTGGCAATTACTGGTGGTCTTATTGGATCATGGTAACCTGCAATGTCGTGATCCCGCAGCTGTTCTGGATCAAATGGTGCCGCACCACTCCGTGGTTCATGGTGATCGTTTGCTTATTTGTGAATGTCGGAATGTGGTTCGAGCGCTTCGTCATTACGGTGACTTCGTTGAGTCGCGATTTTGTCCCCTCGAGCTGGGGATTCTATTGGCCCACGGAAGTGGACATCATGATGTTGATCGGTAGCTTTGGATTGTTCTTTACGATGTTCCTGTTGTTCTGCCGGTTCTTGCCGTTGATTGCCATCTCCGAGGTCAAGAACGTGATTCCGAAAACGGAAGGGCCTGAGACACATTAGTACATGGTTTCGAGTGGAATAAATTAACAATGGGTCATTCATCAATACCAGCCGCGTCCGTGAATCAGCCGAAAAATCGGCTGGTGGGCCTAATGGCGCAATTTGACGATCCCGATTCGCTGGTGTCTGCGTGTGACCGCGCGCGGCAGGCTGGGTATGTCAAGATGGACGCGCATTCACCGTTTCCCATTCACGGGATTGACCCGGCGATCGGTATTCGCCGTACGCGTTTGCCATTTTTTGTGTTGGCATTGGCGTTTTGTGCATGTGGTTTTGGGTTGTGGCTACAGTACTACACCAATGCTGTCGATACGTCATCCCTATTCCCGGGTTATCGTTTTTTCATCAGTGGTAAGCCGAATTGGAGTCTGCCCGCCAACATTCCGGTGGGGTTTGAAATCATCGTCTTGACCAGTGCCTTTGCGGCCTTTTTCGGGATGTGGGCCTTGAACCGATTGCCGAGATTTGCCAATCCGCTGCATCGGGTGTCCCGCTTCCGACGGGCCACGAACGATCGGTTCTTTTTGGTCATCGAACAGGCGGATGAAAAATTCGATCTGAGTCGAACCCAGCAGCAACTGGAGGAATGGGGCGCCACCGCGATCGAGCGCGTCGAGGAGGACCTGACCGACCACGACATGCCACGGAATCTGAAACTGGCGGGAGTCGTATTGGTAATGTTGTTATTTGTACCACCCTCCTTGATTTTCAAAGAATCGGGGGCTACCAGTCGGCACCCCCGGCTGCATGTGGTCCCCGACATGGATTGGCAACACAAGTACAAAGCCCAAGTCCTGGGCCCCAACGTTGGGGATCCGAAAAACCCGGTGTACTTTTTTTCCGACCTCCGCGCCGCGCGTCCGCCGATCGCGGGAACGGTGGCGCGAGGCAAACTCGAACTCGATATTGAGTTCTTTAAGGGCTATCGGGAGGTTCCTGCCGCGCATCATGACGACCACCAGACCACACATGCTTCTCGGTCGGCTGTTGGAAGTTCGTCAATTCAAGATGGGGACACAGTTGCCCAGGACAAAACCGAGTCGACAACCCCGCCCGAACCTGATTGGATTGCTGCTTTTCCCAGCGCTTTGACAGTGGACGAAGCACTGCTCAACCGAGGCCGTGAGCGGTTCGACATCTACTGTTCCGTCTGCCACGGATACGATGGGAACGGAAATGGCCTGGTCAATCAGCGCGGAATGGCCCTGAATGCGCAGCTCAAAGCCAAATGGACGGCGGCCAAATCGTTGCACGACCCGGCAGTCAAAGTACAGCCGGTGGGGAGGATTTTTGACACGATCACCAATGGCCGCAACACGATGGGCCCGTACGGATCTCAAATTCCTGTCCAAGACCGTTGGGCGATTGTGGCTTATGTCCGCGCTCTGCAACTGACGGGTATTGAACCGGAAACTGCGGCGGCCCCTGCTGAAGCGGGGGGATCTGGCGCCGGTGAAACTGGCCCGATGAATTAACGGCCCTCACAACGTGGGATTGAAAGTCAGAACTTTTAAAATCGAACGATCAGCCATGCATCACAGTCGTCCAGCGCAAGTCACGTCGCCGGTATTTACCTTGGATCGGAGCTATGTCGCTTTGGTTCCTGCGGGGCTCATTGTCTGCGTGATCGGCTTGGCGATCGCCTTGATGGTGGGTGTCGGGACTGGCGGTTTTCGCCGATTTTCGATGTCGTATCCGGTCTCGGTCTGTTT
>DAOLCX010000667.1:0-2394 GCA_035327685.1 Pirellulaceae bacterium
GATGCGCTCAGTGGATGAGAGTATTCTCACCAGTGTGCATGTCGCCGTGACCTGGCATGAACAGACCGTGTTTAATCGGACGTTTCCCATTCAACTGGCACCCGTAGACGAATGGCGATTTGAGGACGACCAAATCGTCTGGATGCCGTCGTTTATTTATCCCCGCGATGCGGCCGTGGCCAGAATCATTGATGCGGCTCAGCGGTACTTGGTTTGTCTCTCCGACGACTTTAACGCCGGATTCGGAGGTTATCAGGCCTATGATCCCGATGCCTCTGATCCATGGCGCGGCGTGGATTTGCAAGTTCAGGCGATTTGGACGGCCTTGGCACTGGACTTCGGACTGGGCTACATCAATCCGCCGCCATCGTATTCAGACAATGCGCAGCGACTTCGGACGCCGACCCGAATTCTCGAAGAACGACGTGGGACCTGTGTCGATCTGGCATTGTTGGTCGCTGCCTGTTTGGAGTGGGTAGAAATCTATCCGGTGATCTTCAATTTGAATGACCACGCCTTTCCAGGTTATTGGCGCGACCCGGAAGCTTATCAAGAATTTCAAGGCAATCCGACTGCGGACGAGTCGGAAACACTGTTCGACACGATGAATGCCATCGGGCCTCAACGAGTGCTCCCCAGTTGGTACTCGCCCCGCAATGCCTATCCTGAGATTCGCAATTATGTGCAGTCACGGCTTAAGAATAAGAAGAGCGGCTTGGACATTCGGAGTAGTTTGGTCCCCATGGAAACCGTCTTCTTAACGCAACGGTCCGGGTTTGGCGCGGCGGTGGCGGAAGCGGAAGCCTATTTTGCTAAACCGAGAAGTCGCGATTTTCATTCCATGATTGACGTCATTCGCTCCAGGTCGAGAGTGACTCCCATTCCGCTGAGCGCGTTTGGTTCGAATGGGTCGAAAGGTGCAGGCCTATGATCCACCAAGGATTTATCTCCGGATTGAAGCGTACCTCTGTTCAAGACCTGCAAGTCTTTAAGGATGATGAGGGAATCAGTTCGCTGAGGCGAGGCCTGCCGCGCCAGGAATGGGGACGTTTCGCGAGGCTCCGGCTGGTCGCCGATGACGACGAAGTGTTGGATTGGGATGAGGGCGGGCAGTGGATCCCTGGTTTGAAAAGACGGCGCCGGGGAGGAAGTGGCGCTGCCGCCGGCGACGGATCGTTGGTGGTGGCGTTTCCCAGAATTGCACCCTCCATGATCACGGACATGTTGCTCAAACAGGACGCCAAATTCACTCCCACGCGCGGCCTGATGAGAGTGCAAAGCGACGGACAGCTGACTCCCGCTGAACTCCCAGAAAACGGAAACGTGCTGTTGATTGTCCATGGTACTTTCAGCAAGGGAGAGAACTATGTTCAGTCGTTCCAGGCGACCGAAACAGGTCGTCAGTTCTTGAATGACGCGCTGCAGAAGTACACGGCAGTTTATACATTCAATCACCCCACGATTTCCGTTAGCCCTCTGACCAATGCTGTTGATTTGCAACGCGCCGTGAATGGGACCAGAGCCGAGATCGACATCCTGTCGCACAGCCGAGGCGGATTGGTGACGCGCTGGTGGTGCGAGTTGTTTGACCCTCACTTGGATCGCTGCAAAAACGCGATCCTGGTCGGTGTCCCTTTGGCGGGTACCGGCCTGGCCGCACCTCCCAATATTCGGAAGACGTTGAAGTTGCTGACGAATTACGGCAACGCCTTGAACCGTGCTGTCGGCATGGCTGCTACCGCCGTGCCGATTCTGGGTCTGGTCAATACGCTTTTGACGGTCATCACCTCGGTGACTTCGTTGGCGGCCTCCACACCGCTCCCCGACGCGCTGATGTCCATGATTCCAGGGTTGTTTGGCCAATCCAGAGTGGGCAACAACCCCGAATTGTTGCGGCTGCACGAATCGCAGGGGCCTTCGGAGAGATACGCCGCAATGTATGCCAACTATCAATCCGACCAACCGGGTTGGCGATTCTGGAAGTATTTCTCCAAAGGTTTTTGGGCCGACGTGGGGGCCGATATCATCTTTGACGGCCCGAACGACCTGGTCGTTGACACTGACTCTATGAGCTATCTGTCCGAGAATTCAAAAATCAAGGAGGGCCGCTTTCTCGATTTTGGAACAACGGGAGAAGTTCACCACAACAACTATCTCGATCATCCGCAAGCGATCGACTTTTGCCGACGGATCCTCAACTTCTGACGGGTGTCTTCGCGCAGACGGTCACCGATGGCGATTGGTCTGGGGAATTCGTTTCATGGGGATATCCATGCCGCGCAGTTGGCCGTCTCTCGTTCCTTCGATGCGAGCCGTCAGCGAATTCTCGTCGATCAAGCGATAGATGATGCGCTGAGGAAAGTCGTGGTCGGGGTTTTCAAAAATGACCTCCGT
>DAOLCX010000668.1:0-2391 GCA_035327685.1 Pirellulaceae bacterium
GGTGACGTCTCGATGGACTCCAGTAAATTACAAGTCGCCCTGGGGCGCCCCCATGCCGCCCCTTGGCCCTACTTCGAAGAACTGGTCCCCACCGATCGTCTGTGGCACTACCGCCGACCGTTCCAAGGCTCACCAAGACTGATACAGGAAATCCTGTATCGACGTCCAGATCCGAATCGATGCTTGAGCGAATCGTTTTCGTTGTAACCGTTTACGGGTTTCGCGAACCCATCAAGATTTCTCCCGATTTTGGAAATTCCCTTTGGATGAAATTCCGCAGAACGCGGTTTATGACCAGGTCGTCACATTCAATGAAACTCTGCCCTGGCCACACATTCCCTAAGTTGGTGTTGGCGGGTTCCTAAGACTCTTAAGGATTCATCCAGACTTTTTTCAACTCAGCCAATTCTTGCTGTTCCTCCGCCGACAACTCCACGACGGTTCCGAGCGTTTTCGCCAGGATTAAAATGCGGCAATAGGCATCGAGGATTTCGCTCAGCCAATAGGCGCGCTCCAAGTCCGGACCGAAGCTGATCACGCCGTGGTTGGCTAACAGTATGACGTTGGTGTGCGGCAGGTAAGGAAGAATCGTGTCGGCAAACCGTTGGTTACCTGGAGCCGCGTATGGTGCGACCGGGACATGCGTCAAAAAGACATCCGCTTCCGGCATGATCCCCATCGGCACAGGTTGGCGAGTCACGGCGAACGCCGACGCATGGGGAGCATGACAATGCACGACCGCCTGAATGTCAGATCGATGGCGATAAACCGATAAATGCAACAAAATTTCGCTGGTCCGCGACCGCTTTCCAGTTAGTTGATTCCCTTCGTAATCGACAAGACACAAGTCGTCCGGTTGCAAGAAACCTTTGCACATCAAAGTCGGCGTGCACAGGATTCGGTCACCATCCAAACGGCAGGAAAGGTTGCCATCGTTGGCTGCGCACAACTGTCGAGCGTACAAGCGTTGTCCTATGTCGCACATGGCGAGGCGCAATTCCGCTTCAGTCACTCCCCCTCCTATTCATGTCGAATTTCAAAATGGGCAAACTCATTTGTAGCGCGAGGGTGCGTGACATGCACTTCGGAAATGTAGTCCTGGAAATGCCGAGTGATATCTTTCACAAATTCTGATGTGTCGCGACTGAGACCTTCAGCCCATAATTCAACGCGGCCATCAGCCAGGTTGCGAACCCAACCAACCACGTGATGCCGTGGGGCCATCTGCCAGACGGTATAGCGGAAACCGACCCCTTGGACGCGGCCCACAAAGTACACGTGCATTGCGACAGCATCGGTCATGATCGGTATTAAACAGACAGCGGCACCGGCGAATAACGAAACCGTTGAACCAGTTCGCGCAAGGGCTGGCGATCCTCGCTGGGGACCAACGCAAACAACATCCGAGCGCGACGAATGACCCCTTTTTCCATGTGCTGAAACTTCATGCGCGCATCGACGATCGCATGTTTCTCATCGCGCGACATCGATAAACCAGTCTCTAAATCACTGGGGTGGATACTCACCGCCGCCCAACCCGCCGGGCATTCGATCAAATAGGCAAAGGGATTGCAGAACTCATCGGCGAAGGGCTCTGGCTGGTGTAATCCTTCAAAAGGACTTGCGTGGACAGGTTCCGCGCTCCTGGCCAATTCCTTATCAAAACAGCAGGCAATTCGTGAATGAGGCCGGGCATCCAACAAATCGGTCTGAATCGAAAGGACAGTTTCAACGACTAGCCAGCGAATGGAGGCGCCTTTGGAACAAAGTTCGGGCGGCCATAATTTCCAGGCGAGATGGGTCTTCAATGGGTAGTCGCTGGTTTCCGAATAGCTGGCCCACAATTGGTGTCGCCGAACCCATGTGTCCACCAACTGAATGGACTGCGGCCATTCGGTCAAAGAGAATACGCTCCCCAGTGGTTGCCAATTGTCTTCGCCCGTCTGCAGTTCGATGCTAAATCCAGCAGATGGGCGATCCAAGTTGACAGTGATCTGCCCGAGGCGGTTCCGAACGATGTAACGAGAACCTTGCGAATTCCAGTCGGCATCCATCGCGATATTAAATGAAAAACCCCACCGCAACGCTTACGCACTACGGCGGGGCCGGAACAGAGAAGAGGCCAAAAGGCGAACTACTAAAGTACTTCGCCGAGAATCTACTAATATGGTAGCCGGGCCACCAAAATTGTCCAGTGTGCAGATTCAAACAAATTCCAAAATTTGCCTCTACCCATTTTGCAACCCGACTATCCGCCCAGGTTTGGCTGTTCGTTAACGCCGACAACCCGTTCCCCATCCGCAAAAAACGAAGATAATTGCGGGTTTGCAAGGTATCCAAGCTACGAGTCAGGTATGGCCGCGAAAAAGCATCCTTTGCCCGCAAGTGAAC
>DAOLCX010000669.1:0-2386 GCA_035327685.1 Pirellulaceae bacterium
TTGCCAACCCTCGACGAATCGAGGCGGTTCTGGCAATTCAGCCACGTCGCCAAGTGGTGCTCCCGCGGCAATCCAGTCCAACAAGGTCTGCTTTTTTTCGGCGGGTAAAGAACAATCGTTGATAAAATCGCCGTAGTCGGGATGGGCAGTCCATGGTGGCATCCGACCTTGTTGCACGACTTCGCCGATCATCTCCGCCCATCCAGCCGCATCTTCGTAACTGGTCAGAGAAAACGGTCCTATCTGATCGGGACGATGGCAGCGGACGCAATGGTCGTTCAAAATGCGGGCGACTTGTCGAGCATAGGTGATGGCTGAGTCGGCGGTCGGGGTCTTAGCGCGCCCGATCAGGCAACCCACGGGTTCAACCTGCCCGATGACCGGTTCGGTTCCCGCTAACAAGGCGTCGAGCGCGTCGCGCAGGTACTGATGTTCTGGTTGTTTTTTGGCGTAGCCGATCCCGTACTGGTCGTCGATTCGGCCTCGGTAGCGGACTTGCTGTTGGGCGTCCAGCACCACTACCTCCGGCGTGCGCGATGCTCCCAATTTCGCCATCAGTTGTTGCCCCACATCTTTGGCGAAGGGCAATTCGAAGTCTTGCCGTCGGGCAAAGGCGGCCATCTTTTCCAATGAGTCTTGCAGATTGGAATCGATGGCCAAGAAAGCGACTCCGCGGCTGGCGTAAGTCCTCGACAAATCTTGAATGGTCAGCGAATACAGCCTGGCCAGCGGGCACTCCGTCCCGAGAAACGCGATGACCAGGATCTTCTGCTCAGCAAACTCATCCAATGTCCACGTCTTGCCACGATAATCGACCAGCTCGATATCAGGGGCCCGTTTATCGTCAGGAGTTGCGCCTTTGCACGGTGCGGCGACGCATGTGAGAGATAAAGCCACTAACGCAACCACAAGATGTCGAGTCATTCCATTACGATTCATCGAGAACCACCGAGTTTATTGAATACCGAATTTGACGTTCACTCGCTATCGAGTCGTCCTGTTCTGCTGACGTGGTGTCAATCAAACGACAGCGTTGAATATGGCCACCTACACCATATTGAGTAAAACAGGTGTTGATCGCAAGCCCGTTTTCACCACGCGATAACCGGGCCAGCGGCAACGCAAGGTGGGCCTACTCGCCGGAAAGACCCGCAGTTAGAAAATTCCCAACTGGTCGCGCGCGGCTTCGGTCATCATATCTTGAGTCCAGGGGGGATCCATGACAACTTTGACGTCCACCGAATCAACTGCGGGCAATTCGCCGACGAACTTTTTGCTTTCGGCAACCAATTGTGGTCCCGCCGGGCACATCGGGCTGGTCATCGTCATTTCAATGCGCACGTCATAGCGGTCAGGCTGTTCAGCCTTGGGCAACACATCGACGACGTAAATCAAACCCAAATCGACAATGTTTACGAACAACTCGGGGTCGATCACCTTCTTGAGTTGTTCGCGAACTGAATCTTCATGCAACACGGCCGCGGCTCCTCAACCACTACTCGACAGATACGTAAATTTTTCGATCGATCACTTGGACTGGAAAGGATCGCGTGGCTTCTGTGGCTGGCATGGACAAGGCGCGACCGGTTCGAATGTCGAAGCGCGCCCCATGGCGGGGACAAGCAATTTCCAGCCCGCAGCGTTCCCCGTCGGACAGCGAACCGCCATCGTGCGTACAAAGATCTTCGATGCAGTAAATCGCATCACCTGCTCGGAACAAGATCACCACATCATCCGCCACGATCGCGGTGAGCTGCCCTTCATCTGGCAGGTCGTCCAGGTTGGCGGCGAAGTGCCAAGTCTGACTATTGCTGGCGGTTGTCATTTCGTTCGTGCTTCCCAGTCTGATCCAATCGTAACCTCTATTCGTACTCGCGAACCCGACGGGCAATGGCCTGTCCCAACGCTTCGCGCACTGATTCGATGGTAATGCGATCGAACACTTGCTGAAAGAACCCGGTCACAATCATCTGAATGGCTTCGTGCCGAGTGAACCCCCTGGCTTTCGCGTAAAAGATCAACTCTTCGTCAACGCGTCCGCTGGTGCTGCCGTGCGTACAGCGGACGTCGTCGGCTTCGATTTCCAGTCCGGGAATCGAGTCGGCCCGCGCGGTATGCGACAGCAACAAATTGTCGTTGCGTTGGTATCCATCCGTTTTCTGCGCACCAGGATCCACCTTGATCATTCCCCGCCACACAGTGCGAGAATGGTCCTGCAAGGCAGCTTTATACAAAAAGTCACTGCGGCAACTCGCTGCGCGGTGGTGCTGCAGCGTGTGATACGACAAGTGTTGTTTGTTTTCAGTGAACATCACGCCGTTGACCTGGCATTCGGCGCCGTCTCCGACCAGTTCCACATGTTGATTGACTTTGGAAAGGCGCGATC
>DAOLCX010000670.1:0-2381 GCA_035327685.1 Pirellulaceae bacterium
GCCACCGTCCTAAACCGATCGTTGTCATGATGGACCTGGCACTGTGAGCGGAATCATGTGGATCGTGGCGATTGCGATACAAGCGTGTGCGGCTCTATGGTTGGGACGCTGCTGCGGATTGATGACGGGGCTGGCGATCTACGCGGCCGCCGCCATGGCGCTTACTGGTTTAGCGGGAATTCTGTTGCGCAGTGCAACGGTCGATACGGTGAACTGGAAGAACCGAGTAGCCGGTTTGCTCTTGCCCTGGTCAGCTCTATTGGGAGGCGGGCGGCTGACAGAATTGCTCATCAAGAATGGTGTCGCTTCCTTGGTATTCGGATTTGTGATGGTTCTGGGCGACCGCTGGGGGCTGTTCGAAGTTTTACTTGGTCCAGACACTGCGGCGACTAGTGAGATGGGCTGGGGTGGTTGGGTTGTTCAATGGCTGACGATCGGTTGCTGGTTGGCCATGTTGATTGCCTGGTTCTGGATATGGCGATCGATGTTTCGCCATCAATTGGATGTCGTTTCGGTTTTGTTGAGAGGCCGTCACAGTTGGATTCCGCTATTTGTGCCACCCACGGCGTTGGGTATCAGCATCGCCCTGCGAGCTTTTGGGTACACGTGGTGGGCGCTGCTGGCGGTGGGCCTACCACTCCTCATCATGTTCCTGCCGCTACTATTGATGCTAACGGTGATCTTCATCCATCAACTGCTGGGCAAACCGATCCGATGGAACTAAGTTGGCGCGCCTGCATCAATAGTCGCCAGCTCTGGACCTCAACCCGAAAGTGCATGACATGCCATTACTCGTCAATACATGTCGATTCGATCATCTTCCAATCCGCCGAATGCCTCAAACAATTCAAGAGTGATCGATCTGGCCCGCATTTCTCATACGGCTGGTTGAAGTTGGGTTTGGGGACGTAAGAATTGGAGTTTGTTGCTCTTCGTGGCGGCGCGGTTGGTTAAAAGCTGGCTTTGAGCCCCAGGTTGAGGCGGTTTGACACCGAGTTCGGGTCAAACGATGGGCCAATTTGAAGATTCCCACTCATCGTTTTCGCACCTCTGGCACTATTGACTTCGAAAGGATCATTTTGGACTGAGGTCGGCTGCCGGAAAACTATCTCGGAAGAAATCGCCAGAGCATCAAATTGTCCAACAATATCGCGACGACCAAGTGGCCGAAATTCAAACGCTCAATGTTTACACTGGGTCATCACCAAACGGGTTGAGTACGTTTCACTGAATGTTTGATTTTCACCAATGAAACCACGGCAAAACGGTTTGGTTTCTTTTTTTTCTTTCTAGCCGTGTGAGAAATGCGGGTTAGAGCTTGACGGCAATGTGTTGCAAAGTCTGAGCTCGCAACCTGACATGCTCAACAGCGCTCGACCCGTGAACGCACATCTCATCGACTTGTCGAGCGCTCCGGTGGTATTTTTGTCTCTATTTGTTTTCTGGCTTGATCGCCTCCGCGACAACCTGAAAAAATCTGTAAAACCATTCGTTGTCGGCGTCACGATAGGCGCGGCGAGATTGGGTGATGATCAGTTGCTGGTCGGGGTCCACAACGAAAATGCTTCCTGAAAACGACCCGTGCCCAATGGTGTTGGGGCCAAAGCACAAGTCCTCAGGTCGCCGCGAGTCGGCGGGAGCGCCGGCCTTGCGATGCCGGATCGGGTGAACTCCCAAGCCCTGCAAATCCGTAGCGCCCGCAACGTGTTGCGGCTGAGGCATAAACTCTGCAAAGGTCGCGGGCGAAATGAACTGCCACTCGCCGTAGCTCCCTCGGTTAATCATGTACTGTCCCAGGATCGCCAATTCCATGGCTGTAAACTCGCCATCAGAACTGGCATTCCCCAGTACCACATCGCCAAAGCCCAGCGGTTGGAAAAGATGCGAGTCGAAAATCCTCGCTGCGGATTGGCCGCTGACGATTTCCATCGCTTTGGCGGCCAGTTCAAAGCCCAGACCACAGTACTGGTGAACCTTGCCGGGTTCGTTGACATCGATGGCGTTGAGGACGATGTTCTCCAAATGAGGATTCCACATCCCGCCATACTCGCCGTGTCCCGCCAGGCCGCTGGTGTGGTTGAGCAATTGTCGGAACGTCGGCACGTGCGGCGAGCCGTGGGGATAGTCGTGAAACACCGTGGAAAGTGGCGCATCGAGTTCGATTAACCCTTGATCGACGAATTGGCTGAACATCGTCGCAGTCACGGTCTTGGTGATGGACGCCACCCAGGATCGATAGTCGCGGTCGATCGGCTGGCCCAAGGCATCCGTTCCAAATGCCTCGTGTGTTACGATCACACCTTGTCGCGCGACGACGATGACGAAGGGCTCACCGGTTGCCGTTGCCCATTGGCGGCAATAATCGTCGATCTTCTGTTTGG
>DAOLCX010000671.1:0-2376 GCA_035327685.1 Pirellulaceae bacterium
AAACCGCCTCCGAACTGGCTGCCGCCACTGGCCGCCACCCCAGACGCTGTGGACCCAATCTGCGGGAAAAGCCCATTGGCCAGGGAGCCCGAACCGACGCCTGGCGCGGTAGGAGACGTCGGCGGCATCGGGGCGGGAGCTCCACCGGATGACGAGACTCCTGCACCGCCACCACCGCTACTCGCCACAAATATCGAACCATCTCGTCGGCCGGACGGATCGCCATCGTCACTCTCCGGGCTGGGCATGGCGGGACGGTTGTTGCCAGCTTGAGGACGCGAAACACTACCTTGAGGCGCGCCGGTTTCAGATGGTTTTTGCAAACAACCAGCCGGAATAATCAGGGAAATTGCCAACAAAATGATTGCCGATCGAACTAACATGAGTCCACCTCACCTCGGTAAATGGCATTGAATGAAACCGGTTCCCGTCAATTCTAATGATAAACGCCCCTGAACGCCAGTATTTCGCATGTTTGGCCTTTATTACAACACGTTTTGAGCCAGTTCATGACAATCAGCCATCTCTCAATAGGCAAAAAAACGTGCAAACGGGACTGCGCATAGCGCACCGTATGACTCTGGACGCTCAAACTCCCCGGAAAATTCCCGGTAATTCAACATGGTCCGCAAAGTTCGTCTTCCCAAACGCAATCGAGACTTCACCGCACCTTAAGCCCTTGTTGCGGCGATCTCTTGGCAACTCCTCTGGTATTCTCGCGACTTTAATCAATCTGTTTTTTCCGCCAAAACCGACTTAATTCCGCCGAAAGGCCATGTTCGCCTCATGTTTGCGAAAAATCGGGCCTGTTACTGCCTTCATTCACCCAATCTGGACCCCATATTTGGTCATTCGAAGTCGCTATCTGCAAATTAGATGAGTCCGGAAAATGACATCGACAAACGTCATCCCAGCCTTTGACCAACAGATCACTGCCGTCGTCCAGATGAACCCTCACCTTCATCGAAGGAAAGTCCAATTGCGGGCCGACGAAGGTCATGTTGTGCTGTGTGGCCAAGTCAACAGCTTTTTTGAGAAACAGGTCGCACAAGAGGCCGTCCGTTCCGTACAAGGCGTCTCGTCCATCGACAACCAACTCGAAGTCTGTTGGAATGAAGCCCATTAATCCGTTGACTTGGCGGACCGAGAGGGTTCGCAACGGTCGACCGGACTGAGCGCCGATATCAGGTGTAATTCTCGCAGCAAATCACTTCGTTCCGATGGTTCGCATCGCCTGCGGTTCGATTCGCAGGCCTCCACAATCCGGAGGGTCTCGTAATCAACTTGACCATGAAACGCTTCAAACAGTGGTTTCAAACGGCCCGAATCGTTGTACATGATGGCAATCCGGATTTTCTGAGCCAATGCAGCTTCAACCCAGCGGTTAGGGTCTGTGATCTTCCGAAACCGGATGTACTGCATCAGGTAGTCAGAGACGGTGGAGTGCGCTCGGCCAAGTCTTTCCATAACCTCTTCGATGCTCAGGCCTTGATCGAACATCGGGAAGGCCATTGTCGCACCAGGCGATCTCCCGTCGGGTGTGTGAGGCTTCGGAACAGGCTCAACGTCCGTTTCAATATTTCGCTCGACGCACCACCTGCGAATCAAATCCCTGATCAAGTCGCCGAAGTCTTCCGCCTTTCGATCTCCGATTCCATGAACGCTCATCAGAGTTTCGCGCCCCGTGGGGCGGCGGCGAGCCAAATCGCGCAGTGTCGCGTCGCTGAAGATAATAAAGGAAGGTACATTTCTTTCGATGGCTAACTTGCGGCGGAGACCTCGCAATTCCTCGAACAGTTCGCGGTCAACACCCTCCCACGAATCAAATGTCCTGAGCGAAGTGACGGCAGCAGCCGATGCTACTGTCGTTACCAAAACCGGAGTCGATTGACCCTTCAGTAGCTCCCGCCCACTGTCGGTTACCTTCAACACCGAATATTCGCCCACACGTTTCAAGTAGCCTTGCGTTAAGAGCTGTTCGATCCAATCCGCTACCTGGTGCCGTGAGTGCTCCTTCAGCAATCCCCACGTACTCAATCGATGATGTCCGAATTGTGCCAACTTCTTTTCGCTGCTTCCTACCAGAACTTTGGCAATGTGACCGACACCGAATTTCTCTTGACATCGAATGACACACGACAAGACGATTTGCCCGATTCGCAGCGCATCGGCAACGCCCGTCAGCTTGCCCAAACAAATGTCACATGCCTGACAAGTCTTGGAAAACTCTTGTCCGAAATACTCGACGAGGTATTTGTGGCGGCAAGTGAGTCCATGGCAATACTGCTGTACGGATGATAAACAAGCCTTGGCTCGTTCGCGTTGCTCAGCCGTTTCTTTTTGGATGACGCGCTCCCAGGTCAACACATCGCTGGC
>DAOLCX010000672.1:0-2354 GCA_035327685.1 Pirellulaceae bacterium
CCGGTGCAAACTCGCTGTGCGGAAACTTCACGACAAACGACTCAAGGTCCTGAATGTATTGGTCGGCCACTGCCGGACGATCGCTGGATGGTTCGTCCATACCTTTGGCAAAACGAGCCAACAACATGCGCCACGCTACATAGTCGCCACCTGCCTGGTCGCCCATCTGCTCGATTTGCGTTTGCAATTTTTCCAGCCAGTCCCAACCTGCGGCAAAGCCGGCGTCTTGATAAGCGGTCACGATCGTATCCGCTGCACTGCGAATCCAGTTTTCGCGATCCTCACCAGGCGTGCTGGCGGCGATCACTTGCAAATAGCGTTCTGCGCGTTGTTGGTGCAAGCTATCTGCCTGCGACGCCGAGAGATTGCCCGATAGTTGTTTGGTCAGTTGCTCGATTTCAGAGAACAGCTCAAACACGCGCTCATTATTTGAACCCGCTGGTCGCGTACCGCTAACCAACGCTGAGTCATCGGCAAATTGAAAGAACAAACCGCCATTGGCTAATGGCTTGCCCGGTTCGATCAGCACTGGGCGTTCCAACACGCGGTACGCGTCTCCGATTTTGACCAGTGTCCCCACCGCCAGTTGTTCAAACTGGTTGCCCGTTTGAAAAACGGCCGCCGCGTGGTCATGGAAAATCAAATCCGCACTGTTTCCATTGGTGTTGGCCGGGACCAAACATGGTCGCGAGCTTCCAAAATGCACAAACTGACTGTCGGCTTGGATGGCTGTTTGTTCCCGAGCAATCGCATCAAAATCTGACGCGGCCCGCTGTAAGCTGCCGACCACCATGCGATGCCAAGTGTCACCCAGTTGCAACGACGCGATTTCATCCGGAGTCGCCAATAGTCGCAAAAACCGGCGTCGGTCACGCTGCTGAACAGCATAGTACACTTCGGCTACGACTTCCTCAGCCGAAATCATTTTCCAACTATCGATCACGCCGTCTTGGTTTTGGTCAATACCCCAGCGGATACCAGCGGTCCCCAGCCAGCGGTATTGGTCCGCTTTGCGATCATAGTTGGAATCAATGTCGCGATAGACCTCGATGCCGTTCTTAAAAAACGACCATTGGTCGAGTTGGCCGTCGCGGTTCAAGTCCAGATACTGCCGCAAGGTCTTGCCGCTTTCATCGCGGACAATCCATCCTGGAACACCAATGACCTCCACGGCGCGGACTAGTTTGCAGCGTTCCTCATCGCCAGGCGCTACCATGTCATAATCGGCGCCCGCTTGATTGGGCTTGATTGCCAATGCCCTGCGGATCTCCTCGATTTGCCCCCACGCCGATGAACCCGGCAACAGGAGCAAGATCAGCGCACATCCCTTTGCGAACCCAGCAACACGAAAATGGTTGAACCGCGTCATCAAGCTACCACCTCTGAAAAAGAAAGACGATCTTGCTCTTGAACAAGCCTCGATGTCTCGTGGTTTATCCTAGACAATGGCACCTGGAGCAGGCCGAAATTCGCGCTCAGCTTGGGCCACGCCAATTGCCCTGATTTTAACGCCCGGAGGCATTCGACAAAAGGTGAATTATTCGAATTGGATCGTCCATAATCCGTGTATCCAACGAGCGCGACGGATGCCAGCGGAATCGCTTGACAGAAAAAAAGCCTGCGGTTTGTTCGCAGGCTGCAGTTTCAAAGTTGAACTTTGCGATTGTGGACTAGTCCTCAGAAACAAGACCTTGGACGCTATCTTCCACTTTCACGTTGCTTCCTGCTTCACCACCCAATTTTCCGGAGGGCTTTTCCATCTTCACATCGCCTTTACCCGAGCAGGCACACAACGCCAATGCCAATGCACAGATTGAAAATAAGCTCACGATCTTGCGGAACATCGAAATTTCCTTTCTCATAAATCAAAAAACAGGAAAAAGAATTGAAACGCTTACAGCTAACCCACTCAAGGCTGGTTTTTAACCTCGCCATGAATCTATCTTAACATGGAACCGAATCACGACACACCCCCCAAACCTGAGAGATAAACGCGGAATTCCACGGTTTTCGCGCAAGTCAATGGCGTTAGATTTGGTTCACATCGTCCCAGGTTCAGACGGTGAAACTCGGGCAATATTCCCAAAGCTCATCCAAAAAAACTGAATTTCGCGAAGGGTTACCAAAAAAATAGCCCAAACATTGTTTGGGCTAATCAGCAGGTTGCCATTTCTAAAATCAGGCGTCGGTCTATCCTCAGCCAGAAAGCGAAGGTAAATCGAAAATCAGTTCATTGCCTAAAAGCAGAATTGCAGTCCACCGTAGGCACCGTGCAAAATCAAACTGCCGTTTGAATCGACACGTTGAGCATCGAGCGCATCCGCAAAATTCCTGGGAATCTGGTCGGCGCCCAA
>DAOLCX010000673.1:0-2351 GCA_035327685.1 Pirellulaceae bacterium
ACCGCCAGTCCGATGCCGACACCAAGATGTTGGAAACGTGGTCGAGCGACGGTGGCCTGACCTGGACACCGCTCGCCAAAACCTCGCTGCCCAACAATCACTCCGGCCTCGACGGCGTGACGCTCAAGGACGGTCGCTTCCTGATCGTTTATAACCACTCGACGCGCGAACAGCCCGACATGGGGCACAAGGGGCGCGGCGTCCTGAACGTGGCTGTCAGCAAGGACGGCAAGAACTGGGAGGCCGCGCTGGTGCTCGATTATCTTGACCAACCGGGGCGGCAGTTTTCGTATCCGGCGGTCATTCAGACGGCGGACGGCCTGGTTCACATCACTTACACGTGGCATCGCCAGCGTATCAAGCACGTCGTGCTCGATCCCAGAAAACTGGTAACCTTCCCAATCACAGACGGCCGCTGGCCAGCCGATCAAATTCCGATCGTTGACCCGACAGGCGGAGAAAACGATTTGTCCGCACCCACGCCCGATACGCCCACCGAGTAATTTCCTCAAGGGAGTTTAGTAGCTTAGGAAACTGGCGCACTTTGTGCCCAGGCAGGGAGAACTTATACGGCATTCGTCGTATCATTCGCTTATGAAATCAATAATCATTATTTCCGTTTTACTCCTGGCTCTGTGCCCGGCTTTGGCCCGAATTCCCGGGCGCTATGCGAATCAATCCGCCGAGTGGTTTAAGACAGACGAAGGCCGGCGCATCGCAGACAACGTTCTCACCTGGCAATCACCGCATGGCAGTTGGCCTAAGAATGGTGATACCGCCTCCCGGCCCTATACCGGCGACAAGGACAAACTCGAGGGAACGTTTGACAACAGTGCCACCACTGGTGAACTCCGGTTTCTGGCGTCTGCCTTCAAAGCGACCAACGAACCGCGTTACCAACAGGCGTTCCTCCGTGGCTTGGATCACATCTTCGAGGCGCAGTATGCCAATGGTGGTTGGCCGCAGTTCTTTCCGCTTAGCAGCCGTTACCATCGTCACATCACCTTTAATGACGGCACGATGATTAATCTCATGGTGTTGCTACAAGAAATCGCCCGGGGCGATTCGTCCTGCGATTTCCTGGATGCGGAAAGGCGGAAGAAGGCCGAAGCCGCCATAGCTCGCGGGGTTGACTGCATTCTCAAAACACAGATCAAACAGAAGAACGGACAGCTTTCAGTTTGGTGCGCCCAATATAACGAAGAGACTCTGGCACCGGCCTGGGCGCGCGCCTACGAACCGCCGTCGCTCTCGGGTGCCGAAAGTGTCGGTGTCGTCCGCTTCCTCATGTCGGTCGAGAAACCCACGCCCGAGATCGTCACTGCTGTTGAAGGCTCCGTAGCGTGGTTCAAACAGGTTGCCATCCATGGCTACCGGTTCGAGGAATTTAACGACGCGAATGGGATGGAAGACAAGCGGATCGTCGCGGATGCCAAGGCCGGGCTGCTGTGGGCGCGCTTCTATGAGCTCGACAGCAATCGGCCCATGTTCCTGGATCGCGACTCTGTTGTCCGCTACTCGCTTGCCGAAGTTGGGCAGGAGCGACGTGGAGGCTATGACTGGTACGGTGGCTGGGCCGAGCGGCTGCTCGTCACGGAATACCCGGAGTGGCGATCCAAACACAGACTTTCGGAACGTTGAACGATTCTCAGATGTACCACCCGAGGACTATCAACAACCCGACATTTTTGGGTCTATGCTTTTTGATGGTGATCAACCTGACTGCAACCGCCTCCATGGGCGAAAAGAAAAATGCCTCCCAAGCCTACCAATGTCAGCGCCGAATGCGCGGGAATTTGTGTCAGCACGACATTGTCGAGATAGCCAGTGGTCCTGTGACCACGGACCCGTCATCAAAACCGAAGGCGAGATAAACACTGCCTCCATTCCAGACTTCCGGAAACACAAATTAGACGCGGTAAGTGCTCCATCCAGTCCTCACCAGTGGAGGAGACTCGAACTAACTCACAACCGAAGAGAAGATCGGCGAACCCCCGTTCCGAAACCAGTCATGTGTGCTTTCTCCCTAGCTCACACAATCACCCAACGCTTGTCCACCAAATCGGCACAAGGCCAGTGTAAGGAAATAGAATCATCCTTAGGATCTGGGCTAAATGTAAACAAATACCGGATGAATATTCCCCGGTGACCGCATAAGATGGCAACACTAGCCCATGAAAACCTTGACCGAACCAAGCCCGCACGTCTCACGTACTATCCAAATCACACGAGCCAAGCTGCCCCTGCACTTTGCATGTGGAAAGGGGAGGCAGAATGGACACGAAAACCACGCGGCGTTCACACTAATTGAACTCCTGGTTGTCATCGCGATTATCGCCATTCTGGCTGCG
>DAOLCX010000674.1:0-2346 GCA_035327685.1 Pirellulaceae bacterium
CGACTTGCGGAACGCACCAGAACCAAGCTTGGCCATCAATACCGTGAACGGTTACTCCAAAACAACACAGGGAAATGGGTGGCCCTGGCAGATATTCGGCTGCTAAGTTTGCCAGCCCGATGTACCGACTCCAGCCGAATTACAGCCTGTGTGTGAGGCTCTCCACAACAAGACCTCTCTTGACGCTCTTCCAACAGTACAGATTCGTCGGTATTTCCCACTGCTTAGGTCCGATTCAAACTGTGCCAATACCAGCCCGAAACGCCAGCGAGTGAACCAGGTGCCCATTTACTTGCCCGCGCGGCGGGTTGCACGACTCCATCTGAGGTTCGGGTTAGTGGGATTGTCGGATTCGTACCAAACTTGCCTTTCGTGCTGCGCGTATGCAGCATGACAAACATGCGTCTTGCGCCGCGCGATGCTGCCGCACCGATGGTGGCGCGCAGAACCGTCGATACCTGTTAGTAGCTTCACAACGTTCTCAAGGATGAGGCCGTTTTTGATCGTTAGCAGGAAGGATTGGACGATGAGCCACCGACGTCGATCTCGCGTGTCAGTTGGTTTGAATGCGGCGTGGACGCTGCTGTCGGTAGGCTTGCTGTTTGCCTCCGGTTGCTGTGGCCATCAAAACCGTAGCACAATTTCCGGATTGGGGAAACCGACCGCTCCTCTGTTCGCCAAACAACCAACTTCGAATTCGACTGAGACTGGCCGGAAGCGACTCTTCACGTTCAGTACTACCCCTCGGCACCAAACCGCAGGAACAAATCGACCAGTCACAACACCGCGTTCTGAACTTTCACAAGGAGAATCGGTGGCCCCTCCTTCAACTGGGTTGCGCGAGTTGGAATTGGCCGCGGAGCCGAATGTCCCGGCCGTGGCCCTGACGGCACCGATGATTCGCCCCGTATCTGTGCCAACCGCATCCGAACCGTTGAATACACTCATCGCCAGCGAATCGCGTGGCCACCAATTGGCCCAACCGGTTACCGAACGGCTGCTGGAAGAAAAAGACTCCACTGGCCCTATTCCACCACAAGTCGATTACCCCCAACACGTAGTTTCAACCTTGCCCAGCGCTCGGCCTACCGGACGGAATTTCAATCAACCTCAATTCGATGCAGACATCACCTTGCGCGCTGTGGCGGTTGCCCCATATCAGGACGTGCAAGGAGGACAGGCTTTGCTCATTGAAATCCCTCCTTTCCGATCGGCCGGCAAATTGTTGGGACCTGGAGAATTGGCGCGAGACGCCAACGCCATGGCTCCTTCGCGCAGCGTCACGCCATCGCTCGCTGCTCAGTTCCCAAATGCACCGACCAGTCGCATTGTGATCCAACCGCTCCCGGAAGACCCGCGTCAAAGCACTTTGCGGGGTGTGGCGGCCGCGGCTACGCCCATTCCGTCAGGGAACAAAGTGCTGCAAATCGCGGAACTCCCACCGCGTCCGCACCAAGCCGAGGGCCAGACCAAACCTGTTTCAACCGAACCGATCACCTTTTCGCCACTGCCGCGCTCCGAACCTGACCGAGACCCAACCACCAGCGATCCGCGCTAACCATCGATATAGGGGTCGGGAGTATTTTTCAGGTCTACAACAATTGCTTGGCTCTTCCGTGAGAGACTGAAAGTCCTGAAAAAGAAGCACGACCCCCGTCGTTGTGTATATCTACCTCGTTCTGCGCCCCATCGGACTATCCGCCGGACTATTCGCCATCCAACAAATGTTGCTGAATAAACATGATCGTGGCGTAAAACTGAAAATCGGCATTCGATTTCTTGCGGAATCCATGCCCTTCATCCTTGGCCATCAAATACCACACGGGCGAACCGTTGGCCCGCACGCGGGCGACGATTTGTTCGGCTTCCGATAAAGGTACCCGCGGGTCGTTGCCGCCTTGCACGACAAACAACGGCTTGGCGATCCGGTGCGCATGGTTGAGTGGCGAAATTCGCTCAAAAAACTCGGCCATCGCCGGATCGCGCTCGTCCCCATACTCGACACGGCGCAAATCGCGCCGGTAACTTTCGGTATTTTTCAAAAACGTCCCAAAGTGCGAGATGCCGACGACATCCAACGAACAGCGGAGGCGATCGTTGTAATGGACCGCACAGGCCAGCGTCATATAGCCGCCGTAGCTCCCCCCCGTGACCATCACCCGTTCGGCGTCCAATCCGGGTTGCTTCGCAATCCAATCCAGCAACGCGCCGATATCTTTGACCGAGTCCTCGCGCAACATACCGTTGTCCAGCGTGACGAACGTCTTGCCATAACCGGTCGAACCTCGGACGTTGGGATAAATCACGACCACGCCCAGTTCGTTCAAAAAGTAGTTGGTGCGGCCC
>DAOLCX010000675.1:0-2338 GCA_035327685.1 Pirellulaceae bacterium
GCCCATGAGCGGTTGCCGGTGGATCTGGCCTACGACGCCTTGAGTCTTAATTTGCGGATGATTGCTCATAAACGGAACAGCAGTGTTCTGCAGCAATGTCTGCAGCGGCAAGTGGGATTGGTGATGCCATTGCCCCCCCATGTGATCGATGCGTTTGTCACACTGATGCCGGTTTCCATTATGCAAGTGGATGGACATCATATGCCGCTGTCGGCTGAGGAGAGCAAGGCGACATTGGTCCGCGGTAATCGCCAAGTGCGCGCGGCGTTGCCCGGGATCAACGCGCTGGTGTTTGAAGTATTTGCCTTAGAGTCCGGGTGGTGGATTGATAGTTTCGTGGCGGATGTGATGGACAGTCGCCTGCGGCAGGATGAAGTATTGAAAATCGTACACTTGCGACCCCACCAAAACCCGAATGATATTCCGCTCGCGGTGCCGCGCGAAGGGATACAAATTCTCTAATCCAAGGAAAAGCAGTGAGACGAATTCCTTTGAATTGGTTAGCGTGTGGTCTGCTGTTGTGGTGGGCGCTGGCCGAGGGTGTTTGTGGCCAAGATTTGCATTGGGAAGGGGGTTCGACACCGGTTTTACAGGGACCACCGGTGTTGCTGGTAGCCGACTTCAGCGACGCAAAAGGGCCGGCAGAACCTGCAGCGATTGCCTACACGGCTCCCTTCGGGATTGTCATGCTGGTTCTGTTGTTTGCGGCGTTTTTTGCGATGACCCGCTATGACGTGCCATTGCCATTGGCGATGTCCTTGGTGGCCTGTGCATTTTTGGGGATGCAGGGAGCATTTGCGCCAAAAATTCTTCAAAGTGGCTTTATGCATTTTGCCGACATCGTGATTTTATTCACAGCGGTCGGCATCCCCGCCCACATGATCGAGCGGTCACAGGGGTTCAAGTGGGTGGCCGCTTATTTTGGTTATCAATTCGGTCGCCTGCGTCTGGCCAAACCGCGTCTGGCCAATCCGCTGTTGGTCTTCGTGATCTTGTTGGTCACGTATGTCATTGCGGGGTTGATGCACAATGTGACGTCGATCTTGATCATGACTCCGATTGTGATTCGGCTGTGCGATTCGTATGGGGTCCCGTCGCGTTGGATCTTATGTGGAGCCTTGGTTGCCAGCAACCTGGGAGGATTCTCCACACGTTGGGGAGACACGCCGAACATCATCGAGGCGGCGACGTGGGGACTGAGTGCGGGCGATTTCTTTCTGGAAGTCATGCCGGCCAATCTGATTGTTTTAGGTTCTCTCGCGGTAGTCGTTAATTACCTGACTCAGCGAACTCTGGCCAACATGTCGCCTGGGCAGTCACCCTACGGGGCCATGAAAACGATTGATATTGCCAAAGGGGCAGCCGGCTGGGAAGAAGCCAAAGAGAATCTGGAGGTCGATAAACGGTTGTTGTGGAGCGGGCTGGGTACGCTGGGTTTGTTTGTGGTGCTGCACGTGGTATTTGATGACTACAAAATCTGTATCGGCGCACTGACGATTCTGGCGGCAGTGATGCTGGATCGCAAAGCGCATCGGTTTGAGACGATCAAGTCGTTGGGGTATGACGTCTATTTGGCGTTTGCCGCGATTTTCGTGATGGCGGGCTGCTTCGAGTATTCGTGGGTGGGGGCGCAGCTTCGCGAACAGATTGTCAACACCCAGGCGGCTCCTTGGGCGATTGCGATCACTGGATATTTGGGGACGATGTTCACGGAAGCCGCTTCGTGGGCCACGGCAGCTTCGTCGCAAATCTTCGGATTGGGCGACCCCACCAAAGAAGGGATTGAGGCTGCCCGCACTCATGCGGCGGCCTGGGCTTTGGGAGGAGGCATTTGCGCGGGGAGCAGTTCGCTGGTCACCGCGGCATCGGCAGGCGTGATCCTGGTCGAAGAGAGTGGCCGTTTCCGCGATGAGCGTCACGCGATTACGTTTCGCAAATACCTTCCCTTTGGCGTCGCCTTTTCGTTGTTCATGCTGGTGTTTTACGCCACCTATTTCTCGGTGTTTCGATATTAATGCGGTGCCTCGCCATATGGATGGAGTGTTGCGATCCCGATGTGTTGGCGAAGTATCTGTCGTTCGTTAGGATTTAGATTCCAGTTAGCCGATGCCGCCGCCAATCGAAACAGAGAATTCGGCTAAGCCCAAAGGAGATACGCGCTCGATTCTGGATAACGCGAACAAAGTCTGGGCATTGGTCTCGCGCCCTCGCCGCCGTACCTTGATGTTCTGCAGCCTGTTGATGATGATCACGGCGGGCCCGAATACAGCAGCCGGGATGTGGGTGGGGGGATTAGTCGATGCCATGGAAGGAAAACGGTCAGTCGACTGGTTTTCGC
>DAOLCX010000676.1:0-2336 GCA_035327685.1 Pirellulaceae bacterium
TTTGGCGGGGCTGGGATCTTGTGCTGGAGTCACCCTGGCGGCCGTGGCCCATGCCATGAAAATCGAGTTGCTCCATGCCGCAGTGACGGTCGAAGGGGATGCCGATTTCTGCGGTACATTGGGTGTCAATCGCGATGCATCCGTGGGTTTGACCGCGTTGCGAATTAATTTTGAATTGGAAACCGATTGCCCGGAGGAAAGTGTGGATAAACTAATCGAATTGACGCACCGCTATTGTGTCGTCCACCGCACGCTCGATAACCCACCCGCCATCAATGTCACTCTTAAAGGGCGTTCTTTGCAAGTCGACAAGTGAAAAGCTCCTGTCCCGCTCCAGTGACGGGGACTAAACGCAATGATCACATAAACCAAATTGGAACATGATGGAACACGAAGATGACAATGACGCGAGTGCGGGGCTTGGCCCAGAAACCGATGACATCATTGACGGTATGGAGTTTTCGTTAGACCAATTGGGACAGGCTTATGCCCAATTGATGCGCGATTCGTCGATCGCGCCCGAGGCCGAGGAATTCGAGGAATTACAGGGGGAAACCGCTCCGATCGAGACCCCTGAAAATGAGGAATTGAACGACGAACAAGACAACGCCACCTGCCCGATCTCTGAAACCAGCGTCCTGGAATCGATTCTATTTGTCGGTACGCCTCCAGGGGTGAAATTGACGGCCAAGAAGCTGGCCGGCATGTTGCGAGATGTCAGCCCCAAAGAAATCAAACAGATCGTTGCACGCCTCAACGAAAGATACCAACAAGAACACTCCGTACTGCAAATCGTTCAACATGACGGCGGTTACCGGATGGAGGTTGCGCAACAAGCACTCAAATGGCGCGAGAAATTTCAAGGCGAAGTGCGAGATGCCCACCTTAACCAGCAAGTTATCGATGTGTTGGCCATCATTGCTTACCAACAACCGGTCGGCCGCAAACAAATCGAAGCGGTGCGACAAAAACCATGTGGAGCGGCCATTCAACAATTGTTGCACCGCCGACTGATTGAAATTGAAGAATCGGCTAGTCAGCCGCGAAATCCTCACTATCGAACTGCACCGCGCTTCTTGGAGTTATTTGGGCTCGAGGTCATCGATGACCTGCCCCAAGCGCAGGAAGTCGAGGCAATCGACGAATTTCTGGACGACTGACGTCGCGCCGAACTCGCGATGGACAACATGCGTATCAACGATCATTCGCTGATTGTTTGGAGTCGCAGTCAGGTTATAATCGAACTGCGATACGTTGTTGCACGTGATGTTGGCGGCGAAGTAAAACCAGTTTTTAGGAGTGAGAGTGCATGTTTCAGTTGTCTGCGATGGGCCAATGGGCTTTGATTGTTGGTTTCAGTTTGATTCATAGTCCGGCGGCGGATGAAGAGTTGAAGCCCGTGCCGATCCGAGATGGTGTAGTGGCACTCTCTCCGGAAACGTGCCGCATCGAGTTCATAGGAACACACGTTGGACCGACACCCGATCCGAATGCTCGCCTGGGGCATTTCGGTAATTTTGCTGGAAGGATTGGCGTCGATGTGGCAAAAGGGTGTCTGACCGAAGTAGTCGTCGAAGTGGATATACTCTCGGTTTCGACATTTAGCCCCAATCTGACCAAACACCTGCTCTCGCCAGATTTTTTCAAGAGTGACGATTACCCGGGGGCGAAATTCACAAGCTCAGAAATTCGACCGGGTGAAGCCGCAGGCGAGGCGGTCATCGTGGGCGTGCTCGATATGATGGGCACCAAGACTAGCATTGAAATCCCGGTCAAGTTTTCGCTGGACGATCAGGGATTGACTTTGACAGGCGCCATTACACTTCGCCGAAGCCAGCATGGCATGGACAAAATGTTGGAACGAGTCAACGATGAAGTGCCTTTGAAAGTATTCATCGGTCGCCCGACAAACCCAGAACCGCGACGGTAAGGTCCACATGACATTTTGGGGGCCGTATTGTAGGCGATCCAGAGTGTTGCATGATCCTGCATCGATGACAGCCGTGAGCCAGTGGCTGACGCGAATCGAGAATCCCGGGCAATGGCTTTTCGGAGTGCCCATTTCTCGTATTCGCGTTCGGCTAGTATGATAGAGTTGGTGACATGGGGAATGTGAAAGAGGATGGCATGACCGAGTTGATCAAAAAAGTCGGGGGTTGGTGTGGTTTGCTGGGATTCATGATCGCCCTGCTATGCACGGCTGCGGGATGTGACATGGGAACCTATGAAAAACGATATCAAGAACAACGCAACCAATTGCGGTAACGGTTCACCCCAAGGCAAATCGATTGTCCTCAATTGTTCCAATCGCTCGCCTGGATTGACCTTAGTAATGG
>DAOLCX010000677.1:0-2332 GCA_035327685.1 Pirellulaceae bacterium
GGGGCGAGTCGAGTTGATGAGAGTTACCTTGGCATTGACTTGAATCTCCAGTTTTCCCCTCGTTTGCAGACGCGTCCCGCCCTGCCACTGGCCAGGAACCATTCTGGCAATGAGGTCTCGTCCACCGGCAGTCTGGTCGGCCTGGGAGCCGGTCCACAAAATAAGTTTGCCTCCGGCTCGCACCCATTCTTCAATCGCCTGGACGTGGGCCGGGGTCAATTGCTCTAAATCGAGGTGGTTGTTGGCGGACAGGACCAGCGTATCGAGTGTTTGCAAACCGCGGGCCTGCCATGGGAACGACCTGATGTCGGGGACTTCGAGCAAGCTGGTGGCTTCAGTTCCGCTGCGCAAAGCCGCAGAACTCGGCAGCAGCGACCGGGCGGTGGGCGCTAATCCAACAAAGGCGATCAACTTCGTCGTGGCCGGCACAATGCGCCAGGTGGCCCCGTCAGGACGCACGTTCAGGGTCTGTTCCGCAAGCACTTGATCTTGCTGATTCAGAAGCTGCAGTTTCAGTCGCCCATAAGTTCGACCCAAAATAAAATGCCCCAGGTACAAGCGTTCCTGCTGCGGGTGACGGTACAGCGGCAACTCATATCCTGCCGGTTGGTCGTCAACGTCCTGACAAGTGACCGGGGCTTTGGCCAATCCATTCGCCAATGCCTCGATGACCTCGCATAAAACCGGAGTCCACTGGCCCAGTCTCGATTGCCCGCCAATCCCCAACTCCAATTTGAGAATCGGTTCGGCTGATGGTTGGGCCTTCAATAAAACGGGACCGAGCGCCCCACATAGGGCAACTAACGAGCCGATCATAAACGACCATCGATGGCCCATGACTACGGCTTCTCCGAATCCGGACAACAACATTCGAAACGATGGCAGCCGGGACAACCATGTCCGTATTTTTCTCGAATCGCTTCGGTGAGATCGATGTCGCACACGTTGGCAATCGTGGTTAACCACGCCAACACGTCGGCGAATTCTTCGCTCAAGTTCTCTCGATCACGTTGACGCAGTGCAGATGACAATTCGCCCATTTCCTCCATCAACCACATGAACGTCCCTTCGATGCCTCGTTCGACATCTTTGTCGTAATACATGCGGCGGATCAACTGCTGGAAGTCGCGCAGGCTGATCGCCGTATCCTGATTGACGTCGCCTGTTCCGTTTAGCATCGCGTTGCACTTATTGAGTTCATGTCGTGTTCTGCTCTGGTACTGCCACCCAGATTTCCCCGTTTTCGATCCGCACAGGATAGGCTCCTATTTTCACGCGCGGATTGTCGCACCACGTTCCGTCTCGGACATCGAAACGCCAACCATGCCAGGGGCAGGCCACGACGCCATTTTCCACACAACCCTCGGATAACGAAGCCCCCATATGCGGACACGCATCGTCGATGGCAAAAAACTCCCCGTTCACGTGGAAAACCGAAATCACAAGTTTGCCGATCGTAAAGGCTCGGCCTTGTCCGGCCGGAATCTCATCGACTCGTCCTAAGGCGACAAATGGATCAACCATGTGCATGAATCGCTTCTGCCCGGAGATCAGTTTCCGCCTCGTGTAAATTGCATCCGCGACGACTTGTTGAGCCGAGTTTCGATCTGGGCATCGCGGAGCGTCCCCACCGTGGTTAGTTCCAAAGTTGACTCGGTCTCTAACACGTGCCCTCTGGCTGTATCGATAAGTGCCCATCCGGTCCCTTGGAAATGTTGGACGCGAGATTCGTGCGAGTTGTTGTTCGGAGCGGCCGCTTCACTACGAGGCTCAGCGTCAATCAAGCCTGACTTCACGTCAATACGCGCCACGTTTTGCTGCGGGGCCGGTTCTCGGCCTTTCAAAACAAGTTGCTTGGATAGACGCTTGCCGGGCCAGCCTTCCAAATCGGACTCGATACTCCACGTAAATCCGGGCAGGACAGATTCGGCGGGAAGTTTCAAACTGGATTGAGCAAACAAGCGTTCAATCCCGTCCACTGAAAACATTTCCCGCAAAACGGTGGCGCTGGGAGCCTTGCGCAATTGTTCTTGAGACGACTCTGGCAATGTGACTCCGACAATCGAACCGTCGGATCCCATCTTGACTTCGACGACCAATCCCACCAGCGCATTCAGTTGTTGGAGCAAAGCGCCGGCCGTTCCGCGCAAGGACTCTTTGCGTTGCGTGTCCAAATCGATACGGCCTGAACCGTCTTCTGTCGGCGTCGTCAGGCTCAATCGAATCCGTCGAATGGTTTGTTCGAGCTGAAACGTTTGTTCGTCGGCATCTGTGACGCGCCAGTCCAGGTCGAGCATGATCTCCGTTTCTTGGCGACTGGAAAGGGGATAAT
>DAOLCX010000678.1:0-2326 GCA_035327685.1 Pirellulaceae bacterium
CGATTCGCCAACGTCACTGCGGCACCGAAGCCTGTATTGGTTATGACCGGGCGATTGCCATCCACGGGGTTCGACAGCCGGAACAAGCGACCTGGAATTGGAATCAGGTGCTCAACACCAGAACCCAAGAAGAGTTGGCCGTCCTTCAACACAATCCCGTCCGACATACCCAAGGTATTGCCGAAGCCAGGATGCACAAAGATGATGTCTTCAGGTCCCGAAGCGGCCTCGGCATCGGCCAGACTCACGAAGCGGCGTTCAAATGTACCATCTGCGACGCCAGCGTCAGCCGAATTGTCCACATGCCAAACGGTGTAGGGCAAACCGGTGTCCGGATCGATCGCCCAAATGACATCTTGTTGAAAGCGCACGATGTGATCGTTGCGCACCGTCGGTTCCAAATCGCGGCCCAAGCCTGAGTATTCGTTCCCTCGCGCATTCGCACCAAAAATCCAGCCCACTTGCAGTACGCCAGTGGTGTCGAATCGATCGTCATGATTGACTTCGGCTGAAACGACCATCCCGCGCAATACTTGCATACCTAATCGCACGCGGCCACCACCAAAGAAATCCACTAATTCGGACTGGTAACCGTAACCACCGATGTCGATTCGACCATTCACCCGCGCCAAAGCCGTGGGCCTCACGCGCAACGTCGCATCAAATCCTTTGAGAGCACTATCGATGCCGGGTCGGACCACAATACTGTTCTCAAAAAAGACATTGGCTCCCGTCGGATCGCCCAAGGCATAATCTGTAGTGCCGATTGGGAAGTAACCGTTTCCAATCAAATCCCAGTGCTTTGTTTTGATTTGACCCGTCACACCGACCTGAGAGAAGGTATGGGCAAAGTCTCCTTGCCGGTCGTCATCGTAGTCGCCCCACACGGCCATGCTGACATCGGCGCCGGCGGCATGGATGGAAATCACGCGCTCCAAACCAAAGTTGCCAAAGAACTTCTGGCTTTCCGTGGAAAAATGCCCGCGGCCTTCCACCAACCAGCGGCCGTCAAAAAAGTCCTCACCAATCGGAGTCTTGGCGCCTAACGTCAAATACGTACCACGATATCCGAGACCGCGATCGGCGATACTCGAGCCAATCCACACGCGACCGGGCATGCCGATTTGCACATCCCCGACCATCGGTTGAAACCCGCCGGAATCGTAAGGCGACGCGCCATATGGCCCCATCACCTGCGCCGTGCTTGTATTGGCAAAATATACCAAGGCCAGCGCCAACCCGATCCATCCGAAACTTGTCTTCATCGATTTCTCCCGCGGCGATCTATTCCAACGGTGGTGTCCCATTACTGGCTCTCGCGAACCCCCCAAACCAATGCAAAACCTAAGCGCAATGCGCCCGCAAAAGCGGTACAGGTGATAAAGGGAATCGACACGTTACGTTCGGAGTCATTAGAATTTTCGATATGATTGGCGCAATTCGTACGGTTTAACAACCGCAACGCCCATTTTCCAGAAGTTACCCGCCGCTCTGCTAGCGGTCAGGTCAGGGCCAATACAGCCACGGATGAACCCAAGGATTGGCCCAAGCGTAGGTGGCACCCCAGACGCTCAGCGCAAGCAAGACAAATGTCAACGGCCACCACCAACGTGCTGACGGTCGATGTTCACAGGCGACAGCCAGCCCCATCAACCAAAACGGGACTAACCACAAAGCCCACCGCAGCCCACTCGTCATGCCGCCATAGTTTCGATCGTGTGGCTCCCGAGTCACATAAAACACCAGCACCATCAGGGTCATCATCAAGCCCATCCAGGCAATCGCGCGAGATCCCCACGCCGCCCGCGTGCCCCATTGCCAAAACCCGACCGCAGCCAGCAGCCAGATCGGGGTCAACGACCAAAACCCGTGGTGCCCCAAAGTGCAATGCCACAAGTAAACCCACCTCGATTTCTCACCGCGATCGACTTGCGAGCGACCATTCCCTTCAGAACTCCAGTAGCTGCCGGGATAATCATACCAATTACTCCAGGCGCGAACCGTCAACTCTTGAGGCTGTGTCTGCACCAACGCCCATTGTTGGGGACCTTGCCGATCCCGCAGCACCCAGCGCTCGAGCGCGTCGCCTTGTCCCATCCAGTGACTGCGAACGATATAGGGGTCGCGCATTGACATGTAGGCCTCGGCAACCGGCGATAGCTGGAATGCCTGTGCAATCGGCTCGGGCAATGCTTCGCCAGCGTCCAGTGTATCGCGGAAGTCTCCTGAGATCTGAAACAGCACGGGGCCATCCTGGCGATGGGAATATGCCGGAACCCATTCGCCGTGCGCCAGCCAGTTCGTCACAAAAAAAGGAATTGCCACG
>DAOLCX010000679.1:0-2326 GCA_035327685.1 Pirellulaceae bacterium
GCACCCAGCACAAACAGCCACACCAGTATGAACAAGAAAAAGACCACCGATGCGGCAGCAAACCACAAGCTGTAGCCTTGTCCCATGCCGAACAACGCCCCCGGGTTTGTCGAAGTTTGGATTCCCAAGATTCCAACGATCCACCAATGAACATCTTGGCCATGTTCAGTAGGCGTAAAGAAATGACGGAACACCCAATGTTTGGACAGCAGGTCGGCTGCGGCGGCAACGGTTGCAATGGAGAAAAACAGGGCCGCTCGCGGTGCCAGCCAACCGCGCTTCCGATCGTCGCTGGTCCCGTCCTTGTTCATGACCTACGCTCGGTGATTTACTGGCTCGCCGCCCGGCCAAACTGCCGACTGTTAATAACGATCCTGTTCAATTTGACTGGCGCATTTCACGCAATAGGGCGAATACGGAATGGCCGCTAGCCGCAACTTGGGCAACTTGCAGCCACACTCCGTGCAGAACCCAAACGAACCGTCTTCAATCCGTTGTAGAGCCGCCTCGATCATGGCCAACGTCTCGCCTTCGTTGCTCATCAAGGCTAACGTATTGTCCAGTTCAAACGTGTCGCTGCCCAAGTCGGCGATATGGCTGGGGACAGCAGACACACTTCCGCCATGCCCCGATTTGTTCCGTGAGAGTGCCGCCTCGGCCATGGCTGAAACGTCACCCCGCAGTCGAGCCCGCAGTTGCAGCAAGACTTCTTTATAGGGTTTCATCTCAGATTTCTTCATCTTCATGCTGCAGTTCCTCAATGTTTATTGCCGTTGCGTAGATCAGACGCCCGCCCGATCGGTTTTATTCGGCGATAATGCGAGTGCAGCATTGTAAGAATGTTCAGCCCCCAAGTCAAACATTTTTCCCTTAAATACAATCAGTTGGGAACTGGAACTGCCCCTGTTCTCGCCACAAGTAGTCGATAGTCACCAAAAAATACGTGTTTTCCCGCGATTTTCAGCCGCTTGAGACCGGCCTCTCGCCTCGGCGCTGAACCGGCAGGTGGCTGGATTCCACTGGAATTTGTGGTGAGTTGGAGTTCATACAAGTGTTTGAAGTGGTGCGCTGGCTTGCGTCGGCGCAGCAGTTCGTTAGCCTATCGAAGTACCTGTTTTGCAGATTGAAACCATGAGTTTGAAAATGATAAGACTTGCAATCAACGGCGCTGCGGGACGAATGGGACAACGGGTCATCGCTGTAGCCAGTCGCTTGGGACGCTTCGAAATCGTGTCGGCCACCGAGGCGCCGAACCATCCCCAACTGGGTCAAGACGCCGGGCGGGTGGCGGGGATCGACCCGCTTGGGATTGACCTGTCCAGTACCTTCGGGGGACTTCCCCAAGTAATGATCGACTATTCCACCGCCGATGGGACGCGGGCGGCCCTTGAGTATTGTGGGGCAATGCGAGTTCCGCTGGTGGTTGCCACCACCGGATTGCCAGACTCTCTCGTGCGCGAATTGGAAACTACGGCCCACCGGACTCCCATCTGTTTGTCACCCAGTTTCAGTTTAGCGGTCAACGTCACCATGAAGCTGGTGGAAATCGCCAGCGAAGTATTGGCGCAAAACGATGAACAGGTCGATGTGGAGATCATCGAACGGCACCATCGACATAAAGTCGATTCGCCAAGCGGAACGGCTTTGCGGTTCGGTGAGATTGTGGCCCGGATTATGAGGCAAACCGAACACGTTCATGGGCGACAAGGCGTGCTCGGACCTCGCCCTGCCCAACAGATCGGGTATCACGCTATCCGCGCCGGCGACGATCCAGGTCAACATGTAATTTTGTTCGGATTGACCGGAGAATCGTTCGAATTGCGCGTGGCGGCAAGCAATCGCGATTGCTATGCCCGAGGAACGCTCGCCGCTGCGGAGTTCTTGGCCGATCATGGGCCCGGTCTCTACTCCATGCGGGATGTCCTCAATATCTAACTGTTGCCGTCGAGTGAGGGCCGACCTGTGGCCAAGTGCGAAGAAGGATATCTGTGTTCGGTGTGCGGGAAAGACGTCGAATCGATCACCGAAAGTGATTTGTATTTGCGGTATGTGATCGGAATGGTCGATCCGGAAGTGCTGCACACGATGCCCGAACGCCATGTTTGTTGCAATCCATTGTTGGCTCAATTTATTGTGGACGACGCCTTTCCGTCCGTTACCGTGGAAGGACCATTTGACAAGCGTTTGCTGGACGGAGGCTATCGGGAAGCCCGAGAACGACTGGTTACAAGTGGCTGGCGCAGGCTCAGAGAATTGGCATCACGCCCAGACGAGCAAGTCTCGATTGTCGAATATCCCCTCCCCGAATTCCAGCGGCGGTAGCCGT
>DAOLCX010000680.1:0-2325 GCA_035327685.1 Pirellulaceae bacterium
CTGCGCGATCGGGCGATTGCAACAACTGAGTGAACGTCGAAGGGGAGAGTTCGATTTGGCGGCCCCGTTCATCAGTGACCAGGCCGAATTTGAGGTCCGCATCGTGAAGTTGCGAGAAGATATGACTGGTCGCTTGAGCCATTTCGGATTGCATGGCCAAAAGTCGTTCCTCGCCCTGGGAGAGCGTGTGAGGCTTGTATCGCAGCATGCGTTCCAGCCTCAATCGAAAATCGGCCAGAACCTGATCGTGCAGAAAACGGTCCATCGTCTCGTCGTCAATCGCCATGACTTCCGGCAAGATAAAGCTGGCGGTTTCGGCGGCGCGGGCGGCCAGGTTATGAAACCGCCCGACCATCCGCTGATAAGTCTGGTTGGTTTGGTCTTCGGAGGATTTCAAAAACGCATAATTGCCCAGCGTCTCGCCGAGCCTGTCGAGCTCGATTTCCAGGGCCAGACATTCGGCTAATCTGGCAGCCGATTGGGAAAGCGAGCCCTGAAATTCAGCCAGGCGCGGGAAGAGGAGTTCGAGTTGTTGGAAAGCCGCTTCCCAGGCCTCATCGGAGGAGAAGAGGGGGCAGAGGTCCCAAGTGTCGTGTTCAGCGACCTGGTTTCGCGGGGGCAATTTGACTGTTTGATTCATCGAGACTCCTGATTAAGCCAGTTTTGGGCCGCAGAGATATCCCACGGCTGCCGAATTGTAATCAACTGGAGATTGGTTTAGAAGAGAATGCCGCAATGTCACCACCATCGGCCCAAGGGTACGGTCTGGCGTGATTGCATTTCAAAATGTGAAGCCGAATTCCATGAATGATCGACAAACTCAGATTCAGTTAACCTCGGACTCGCTGCAAGGCTTGGATGAGGTTGTCTCGTATTATGATCAAGGCCAGTACATTCGGGCCTACCATATCGGGACGGAGCACTTAGGGCCAATTGAATCGTGGCCCGGTGTGCGCGGTCGTATTTTGGCTGGGCGGGTAGCGTATAACCTGGGCGCGCCGCGCTGGGCCCAAGCCTGGCACTTGCGCGTTTGCCGAGAGTTTCCAGACGATCCGGAATCGATCTACTACCAGCATTCGTCTATGATCGGGCGGCGCGGAGCGATCGCGGTTTGGCGGTCGTTGACTCAGAGTCCGTTTCCGGAATACCTCACAGACCGGCAACGGGCGGAGTTGCTCGGTTTGCGGGCACATGTGTTTGCCATCCTTCGGGACTTCTCGTCGGCACAAGCCGATTTGCAGGAGGCGTTGAGGTTAGCTCCCGACCACGTATGGATCCTGGTGGACCAGCATGCCGTGTTGGCAGCGATGGACCGTCGAGAGGAGGCCCTGGAATCGACGGCGCGGGCGCTGGAGACTCGGCCCTACTATCGACCGGCTGTTCAGTCACATGCCTACCAGTTGGTGCAACTCAATCGCGACGACGAGGCCGAGTCGCTGTTACGCCGTGGAGCCGAGTACAACCAAAGTGGCGATTTGTGGAGCCAGTTGGTCGCGTTGTATTATGAAACAGAGCGTTATGCCGAAGCCGAAGAGTGTCTGCGGCGAGCCGAGGCCAACTATATCCTGCGAGACCGAGATAAGGGATTAAAGAAATGGCTGGCTGGCCGCAATTCGGACCTGGCCTATCGTCGAGGTGATTATGCCGAGGCCATTCGCCTGGCCGAGCAGGTCGATACGCCGTTTTTCAAGTCCTTGACTCAATCGATGCGGGAAGCGTTGGAACAGCCAGAGCGGGAATACCGGCGTGTGCTGTTGAACGTTCATTTTGTGCGACAACATCACATGACCTGCGCGCCGGCGACGTTGACGGCACTGGCGGGTTACTGGAATCACCCCGTCGATCATGTGGAGTTGGCGCAGTCGATCTGTTACGACGGCACACCTGGACATGAGGAGCGGAATTGGGCCGACACGAACGGATTTGCGACGCGAGAATTTCGCGTCACCTGGGACAACGCCCGCGCTTTGATTGACCAAGGAATACCGCTGACCCTGACCACGATTGGCCCGCAAACCGGCCATTTGCAGCCGATCATTGGCTATGACGAACGCCGCGGCGTGTTATTGGTGCGCGATCCAGGTGAACGGCACCATGTGGAGTACCGTGCGCAGGAACTTCTCGACCATTTTTCGTCGAGTGGTCCGCGCGGGATGGCGATGGTCCCATGTGAAGAAGCGGCCAGGTTGAAAGGGATCAACCTGGAGGGCGCCGAATTTTACGATTTGGTATATGCGCTGCAGCGGGCATTGGACGTGCATGATCGCGCCGCGGCAGCCGCACGTTTGGCCGATTTGCAAAAACTAGATGCCACCCACCGATTGA
>DAOLCX010000681.1:0-2323 GCA_035327685.1 Pirellulaceae bacterium
GGGCCAATAACGCCTGTGGGTGATCAGGTCGCGCCGCCAAGAAGTCATCCGCCAGACTCCGCGATTGCTCCCACGCTGCAGCGCGTTGGCTGAAATCATTGATGGCCATGGCCCGACTCATTTGGGTCCTCATCAACTCGATGATCAATGAGACCTCAACGTCTGGCGTCAAAGGTTGTTGGCCGAGTCGGTTCCGGCAATGGCGGTCCGCCAAATCAAATAGCCCGCGCTGTCGCAAGCCTTCGATTAGGCGTTGGTCGGTGGACAACTCGTGGGATGCTGATTGAGGAGTGGCGACTCCCACCATGATGGACCACAAACCAACAGTCCAGATGTACCATCCTACCTGAGGTTTCATGTTCATTTCGGCGGGTTCACCGCAAAGGCAACCTGGTCAAACCCGGCCAATTTTGCTTCATCATAAGTGCCGATGACAAGGCCTAACGGGACACTCGAATCGGGGTGCAAAATCAAGGGTGAGTCAGGTTTAATGGACGACAAGTTGGCCATCAATACCCGCAGTTCGTCCACGGAAGGGACCACGGTCTGATTGACACGATAGATCGGTGCCTCCCCGGTCCAGCCAATCCGTATCACCACTCGTTGAAAATCGTCAGGAGGAGGAGGCTCGGCCACCGTTTGGTTTTCCGATCCCAACTGAGATCGCATCTCGCTGGGAAGTACTTGTTCGACGATCTGAAAACTGGCGGTCCAGATAAAAAATACCAGGAGCAGGAACACGACATCGATCATCGGCGTCATCGCCGATTCCATGGTCGCCGTTTCGTCACGTCGCAAATATGGAGACGGTCGGTTCACTGCAGTTCCTCGCGAAAGACGGCATAGGAGACATTCCAAATTCCCGCACGGGTGCAGGCCAACATGATGGGCTCCACATGCCGATACTCGGTCAACCGACTCCCTCGAATTCGCACCTCGATCTGCTCGCCATGTTGTTGGCGGAACTGCCGCAAGGCATCCAGCAACTTGGCTGGTTCCAACGTCCGACCGGAGAGCCACCACGAACCATCCTGCTGAACATTGATCGTCAGACGGGGCGTTTCGAAATCGGTATCATCGCTTCCGCTTTTGGCGACCGGCAAGGATAACTCCATCCGCGCTTCTTGACGAGCGAGATGGCTCGACACCAGGAAAAAAATGATCAACAGGAATACGACATCGATCATCGGTGTCATATTCATCCCGTAGTGGCGGCGCGGGCGATAGCGAGGGGTTTTCATCGGCTGTCACTCCGCGCACGAGACTTTTTCCGCAATGGAGTGAAGACGTGCTGCGCCACAAACGCCGCTTCTGCCACAAACTGATCGATTCGATTGCGAAAAATGGCGAATGCTCCAATCGCCGGAATGGCGACGATCAAGCCGCCAACCGTCGTGACCAGCGCTTGATAAATTCCCTCGGCCAATTGCGGAGCGCTGGCCAGTCCTTGGGTCGCGGCCACCTTCTGAAAAGCGATGATCATGCCGGTCACAGTTCCCAACAGGCCGATCATCGGCGCCATATTCCCGATCACCGACAGGTATTCGATGCGGCGGTACAGGCGGGCAGTCTGTTCCGCCAGTGCGTCCTCCAACGACTTCTCGACTGCCGACCAACCGAACTCCAATTCGGTCATCCCGTGTGCCAACACAAAAGCGAGCAAGCTGGGTTTTTCCGTACATAACCGCTGGGCGGTGGTGACATCACCGGCGGCCAATGCTTGCCGCACCTGATCTGCCAGGCCTTCAGGCAACAAATCGCGGCGGCGTATCGCGATCAGATGATCGAATACCAGGTAGGCCGCCACAATCGACAGCACCAACAACACCAAAATGATAGCAATCCCCACGGGGCCACCAGAGAACAGGATGGACCAGAAACCACTGGCCGTCTCTTCGCGACTGGTTCCATCTCCGGATTGCGCCCAGATCATCGGCGCCGCGCAAACCCACATCGCCGCTGCGGTTAGCAACCATTTTGTTCGCATACATAAACAGGATCGCAACATCGTGACTTCCTTGATTAGTCTTCCTTGTGAAGGCTACGATTCAACCACATCAGGGATTGATTGGCCGCGGCAGTGCCGGGAAAGTCTCGGACAATTTCTTCGTGCAAGCGCCGTGCCGCGCGTGAATCTCCCTGTTCCGCCAATATCGTTGCGCTTCGTTCCAATGCGGTCAAGCCGAGGCGGTACTGATCACCGTTCAGGATGACCGTTTTCATCCACTCCAGGAGGGCGTCCGAAGAACGTCCCTGACGGGCCAAGGTCTCGGCCGCAATATGTCTGGGCCCAGGCCGGATTTCCCAGGGCATTCGTTCGATT
>DAOLCX010000682.1:0-2318 GCA_035327685.1 Pirellulaceae bacterium
CGCCGACCCCGACTAACCCCGTCCTCCAATAAGGACAGGCATAATTTTGGTCGCGTGAACCGCGCAGTCATATTGACGACAGCCTGCAGGAGCACAAGGGTCCTGGGTGGTTTCGTTTTGGTCATGAGCATTGACCTCGCCGATGCCCCGGAAATGCAGTCAATTCCCAACATTTGGTGGGGGTTAGAACCGATAATGCCTGTCCTTTTGTGGGGCGGGGTGGGATTGGGGGGTGGTTTGGGAGACAATGGCCGCGAGGCTTTTGAATCTTGGGTAATGGGGAAATGTGGTCATGTTTCGGGTTGGTGTCCTGCGTTGTCTCATTGTTGTTACGGTGGCGTGGCTTTTTGCGGGGGGCGCTTGGGCTCAGCCGAGAAGGCCGTTAGAGGCCGAACAGATATTGAGCCCCTACGATTGGCTCGACAATCGTGACTATGCCTGGTTTGCAGCCAACATCCCCCTGTTGGATACGCCAGACTCGGAATTAAACCAGACGTATTACTATCGGTGGGAGTTGATCACCAAACATGTGGTCTATGGCTCGCCCGATGATGGCTATGCGTTTACTGAGTTTTTGGACAGGCCTTTTTGGTCGGGAACTTATGGCGCGATCAGTTGTCCAGCCGGGCATCAACTTTATGAGCTGCGGTGGCTGAGGGATCCGTGTTGGGCAGAAGACTACATGAACTACTGGCTCCAGGTGCCGGGTGCTGAGCCACGCCGTTACAGTTGTTGGATCGCCGATGCGTCGTGGGGAGTCCACCAGGTCCATCCGCATAATGGTCGAATTGCCAGACAGTATGAGGGGCTTGTAGAAAACTACGAGGGATGGCGCGAACGGCATTGGGATCCGGCGCGTGGGCTCTTTTGGCAAACTGGGCATGATGACGGGATGGAGTGGAACATCAACAGCCGGCAAACCACTGACGAAATACGGGGAGGGCCAGGGTTTCGTCCAACGTTGAACGCTTATTTATGGGCCGATGCGCGGGCGTTGGCACGGATGGCTCAATTGGTGGGTCATGCGAATCAGGCTTCCCAATGGGAACATTTTGCCCAGCAATTGAAAGAAACGATGCAGCGCGCTTTATGGGACCCGCGACGCGAGTTTTTTTTTCATCAAGCGCGTGACGACGAAAAACTGGACGGCCAGGTGGTCCGCGCCGGTTCATTAACGTATCAAACGGGGCGATTTGCAGGCTCTCCTCACGGTCGTGAGTTGATCGGGTACGTACCATGGCAATTCTCGATGCCCGACCCAGGTTATGAAGCGGCCTGGAAATATCTGATGGATCCGAACTATTTTTCCGCCAAGTTTGGACCAACCACTGTCGAGCGGCGCGATCCGCTGTTTAAAGTGCAAACCCGTTGTTGTATGTGGAGCGGCATGTCGTGGCCTTATGCCACGAGCCAAACCCTGAAGGCGATGGCCAATTTGTTGCATTTCTACGAACCGTCGCAGGTTTCGCGCGACGACTATTATCGGCTGCTCACCACTTATTCCCTATCGCATCGAAAGGACGGGCGTCCTTATTTGGCTGAAGCTTGCCATCCTGACACGGGGTCCTGGGAAGGCCACGATTCGTATAACCACAGCGAACATTACTTTCATTCGAGTTTTATCGATTTGGTGTTGACCGGACTCATTGGCGTGCAGCCACAAGACGATGACCGCTTGGTGATTGATCCACTAGTGCCAACGGCGTGGGACTACTTTTTGGTACAAGACATCCCCTACAAAGGTCGACGGATCGCGGTGGCATTCGATCGAACTGGTGAACGTTACGGACTGGGAAGCGGATTTCAGGTTTGGGTGGACGATCACCCGGCCATTCAACTGGATCATCCGGTGCGAGTTGAGATTCCTGTCGCACCGAAAAGTGTCGCGCGTACAGCTGATACTGAGCGATTGCGGAATTTTGCCGTCAATAACACTGGACGCAAGTTTCCTCGCCCTTTGGCCTCGATTGAACCGGATGAAACGCCTTTGGATGCCGCATTCGACGGACAGTACTGGTACCTGGTACGACCGGGAAATCGCTGGACCAACCAGGGAAGCCCGCAAGAAATCGATTGGATTGGAGTGGACTTTGGGATCGAGCGGCAGATCGAACAAGCCGTGATCTATTTCCTGGACGACGGTCCAAACAGCTCGATACGTCCACCGGAAGATTATTGGATCGAGATTTGGCGCGATGAAAAGTGGGCTCGGTTAGATGTGAAATCTCAACAACCACCGGGAGCTACGGGGCGGATGGCCAATCGAGTTGAGTTTGATCCGGTGATGACGTCTCGATTGAGAATCGCTGCGCGCGGTC
>DAOLCX010000683.1:0-2313 GCA_035327685.1 Pirellulaceae bacterium
AACCCCCAATTTGAATAAAAAAGGTACGTTAAATCCAGAGTAGTGCTGGACGTTGATTGCCCGCGCGCTGCCCGGGCGATACGAATCGGCATCTAAAACACGAAGGAGAAGAAATGGATTTCGAGGTGCTGGCCCATTATGCCAATCAAACGTTGACCTGGATTGGATTTGGCACGCTGGTGGGGTTGGCAGCCAAAGCCGTCATGCCTGGCCGCGACCCTGGCGGAACGGTGGCCACGCTGATGATGGGGATTGCGGGGACATTGATTGGCTGCGCGATTTTGCGATTCTTTTATCCAGCGATGGATATCCAGCCTATCAGCCTGGAGGGGTTTTCGGTGGGGGCCGGGGGAGCCTTTGTGCTTTTGCTGTTCTACAAGATTCTGGGTGGGTATTGGTTCACGGAAGGTGAACAAGTTTCCTATCGCCATCGCCGCCGTCGCCGCACAATTCCTACCGTAATCGAGGAATAACGCGGTTTGGGGCGTGGACTCCAAGGCTGGTTTAAGCTTGTTGCGTTGGCACGTTCTGTTTGGTCTAATGCGCCCGTTGGCCGCCGCAAGATGCACTTTGCCTGCGGCATTTTGTTTCGAGATACAAGTCAGAGGTTGATATCGTGTCGCAGAAAAATATCAGTTGGTTTGGGTTGACTGCCGTGTTGATGGTCGTCAGTGCCGCCTGGGTGGTTGCTCAAGAAGGGACGCAAACAATCGCCAAGGATGATGTCTTGACGATTGGTTCGAAAGCGCCGTCATTGGATATCGAGCATTGGGTGCAAAACGGAAATGGCCGCTTTTCGACAGTCAAAGAATTTGAATCGGGTAAAGTTTATGTTGTGGAGTTCTGGGCCACCTGGTGTGGACCCTGTATCGCCAGCATGCCACACTTGAGTGAAACGCAGCGAAAGTATGCCGACAAAGGTGTCACGATCATCAGCGTCAGCGACGAGGATCTGGAGACTGTCACCGAGTTCCTCAAGCGACCCTATTTCGATGATCAAGGGAATGAATCGACGTATCAAGCGCTGACCAGTCATTATTGCTTGACTGCGGACCCCGATCGTTCGACGCATGCTGCTTATATGGAAGCGGCTAATCAAAATGGCATTCCCACGGCGTTTATCGTCGGCAAGACAGGCTTGATCGAGTGGGTCGGCCATCCTGTATCAATGGATGAACCATTGGAGAAAGTCGTCGAGGGGACTTGGGACCGCGATGCCTACCTGGCCGAATTCAAGGCACAACAGGAAATCGAAAGCAAGATCAACCAGGTGTTCCGGTTCCTGCAACGCGGTCAAATGGACGAAGCGATCAAAGTACTGGACGAGTTGGTCACGTCGGTCAAAGACGAAGATATGAAGATGCAGATTCAGATGCTGCGGTTCCAATTGTTGATGTCCGAAAAGCCAGAAGAAGCGGCTAAGGGTTATGCGGAACTGGTGCAGGCCAATCGGGAAAATGGATTTGCCCTCAATCACCTGTCGTGGACCGTTTACGAAAGCGTCGAGCGCGGTGAGCCGATTTCGGATGAACTCAAGGACTGGGCGTTCAAAGCGGCAAAATGGGCGGTCGAAGCCGAGCCTAACGATGGTTCCATCCTCGATACATTGGCGCATTGGCAATACGTGCATGGCGACCTGGATGGCGCGATCGAAACACAAACCAAGGCCTTGGAAAACCCGGGTCCGGCGGCTGCGGAAATCGAAGCCTTCTTGAAAAAACTGAAGGAAGAAAAAGAACGCAAAATCCGGGATGGCAAATAACCGAAGACGCCGCGCGTACTTTTGGTTATCGTTCAAGAGTGGCCGACCTTGAGTCTCAACTCAAGGTCGGTTTTGTTGTTAGCCGTTCACGGGGCCGAAATACAAGCCGTTTATGAGTGGTCGTGGCGCTGGAAAACGGGTATCGCGATCTTGAGCGACACCGTATAGACCATCAAACCGAATGCCCAGATACCAGCAGAGACTTGCCATTCAGTCAGACTGGGGATGTACTCCACGAGCTGATGTAGTGTGCTGGGGACGAAGCCTGGAATGATCATCCCCATCCCTTTTTCGATCCAGATTCCGCCAAAGGCGGCCAAACATGCCAGGCTTAACCACCCGGCATGAGACCAGGCCCGCCCGCTGATCAACATCAAAGCCGCGATCACGTTCAACGCAATGGATGTCCAAATCCAGGGGACCAGGGCTGCGTGACCGTGCAATCCAAAAAACAAATAGTAAGCATGGACTGAGTGAGCTGTTCCCGAATAAAACTCGGTGAACAACTCCGATGCTAACATCAACAGGTTTACGAACACCGTAATGCGCAT
>DAOLCX010000684.1:0-2312 GCA_035327685.1 Pirellulaceae bacterium
AACGTGTAGCGCCGCGTGGCGTCCGGACGGAACGCGAAGTTATGAAATCCTCCGGTCTGGGCAGATATTTTGTGGGACTTGTAGGGTTGGATCGTTGTCAATCTGGCTGCCAACGGAGGATAGAACTTCTTGACCCAACGTTTGTCGCGTCGTGAAAGCCCACCGGCTGGAGTCAATCCGTTTCGGTAACGGGCAGGCTCCAGAATCAACCCTGCTTCAAACGGATAGTGCATGATCGAATTGGGGTCCCAATCGGAGCCCGTGACCTCGGCGGTTTCCAGTTTGCGGATGATGTTCCAATGGGTTTTCTGCCGACTCCAGCGATTTGGCGGCTTGGCCAACGAGGCATAGACGGCTTCCTCATCCCACACAATGCCCGAGTTAGGATTTTGGTGCTCGTGCGGCAAACCCAGCGTATGCCCAATTTCATGGATGCCTGTGTCCAGATCTCGAGAGATGTCCCATCCAATGTTCATAGTCGGTTGGGACTTCGGGATTTGCAGAACGTCGCGCCCCAGGTACGACCACGACCCATCATTGGCGAAAGCGATTCGAACTTGCGCGTCGTCGCGAGAGTTGACTTCAGCAAATCGGAGACCGATCCCTACGTCTTGCCAAACTTTGAACGCCCGGCGCATGGCCTGTTTTTGCGTGGCTGGACCAGGAAAGAACCAGTAACGAAGTGTGGTGCCGTTAACCCACTTGTTTTGTTGGACGATAATCGCGGCGGCTCGATTGGCGCCGACATCTGCGGCAAACATCCGAGGTGGTGTCGGCCGCAAACCGCATCGATATGTCACCTTGTCTGATTTGCGAGCAGAAGCTTGACGCGCCATGGTACATGTTCCTTGTTAATGAGCATGGTAAACGGTTGACTTGATATATACCTATCAACAGAATCTGCAGCCACGCGACACAGAATTTAAGGGGCGAATGTCCAACTTAAGCGCAACGTTCCACCCCAGGCGCCAACGGCAACGTCACCGAGGTCATTGTTGCGAAGAACGTCTCGACGATTTACGAATTCGACTCGCGCGTCCGGGAAATACGCCGGATTTTGGAATGGACCTTGTGGCTTAGCATACGGCTTTGCGAGGACAACGAGCGATGGTTTCATCGTTCGAGAGTGTCGAGTAGTTGGTTACGGCGGAACTGGCCTTTCAGACTGCTTGATTCCAGAGGACAATTGCCTAAAGTGCATAGTAGTTCACAGGAGTCCCAGCGATGGTGAGTATCTTTAATGATGTAATCGGCCCCGTGATGCGCGGTCCGTCCAGTTCGCATTGTGCGGCGGCACTTCGGATTGGGCGACTGGCCCGCGATTTGATGGATGGCCAGTTGAACGAAGTGCTGGTCGAGTTTGATCGGTCCGGGTCGCTCCCGACGACCCATGAAAGCCAAGGGTCGGATATGGGCCTCTTTGGCGGACTGTTAGGTTGGGACGCCGATGACGAGCGGTTGCCCGACTCGGCCAAGTTCCTGGCAGACGCGGGCGTCCACGTCCGCATCGAAACGGTCGATGTGGGTGACCCGCACCCCAACACCTATCGTCTGACGCTGCGCAGTTCCCAGGTGACTCACTCTTTGATCGCCATCTCCACCGGAGGCGGCATGATGGAGGTCATTGAACTCGATGACATACCGATCTCGATCTGCGGCGGCTACCATGAAACCTTGCTGTGGACCACACCTGATGCAGCCGCGCGCGTCGCGGCCGACGTCACCCACCAATTGCCAGTTGACGAACTCGTCCAACTGCCTTGCCGCGGTCAAATGTTGATCCAAATCAAATCATCTCAATTCGTGCCCCAGGCGTGGATTGACGAACAGATGCAGCGTGGCGACATCGTTTCGGCCCGCAAGTTGGGGCGCGTGTTGCCAGTTCCATCGCGTCGCGACATGTCCGTTCCATTTACCAGTTGTGCTGAGATGCTCCAGTACGCCGCAGGGGTTCAGACTTCGCTCTGGCGGTTGGCCGTTGAGTACGAGTCAACCCGCGGCGGGCTGTCCGATGCCGAAGTCGTGCAGATGATGGTGCGGGTTGTCCGCATTTTACGCAAGTCGATAGCCAGCGGATTGGCTGGCACGACCTACGACGATCGAGTGTTGGGTTTTCAAAGTGGACGCTTTCGGGAGTTGATGCAGTCCGAGCGTTTGTTGGATGCCGGGGCTCTCAACCGGATCATCCTGTATGTCACGGCGCTGATGGAAGTCAAAAGCTCGATGGGTGTGATTGTGGCGGCGCCGACCGCGGGTGCCTGCGCGGCACTCCCCGGTGCCGTGATCGGAATGGCCGAAGCGCTGGGGCGCAC
>DAOLCX010000685.1:0-2301 GCA_035327685.1 Pirellulaceae bacterium
TCGCGATCGCAGTTATCCTCCAGCGGCTCGCGCCCAAGCACTGGAAGCGGCAGTCTTTTATTGCGGTTTGCCGGATGTCCTTTCGCTTTCCGACCTGGTCGATGATTACAGCGACGTGGTGCGAGCCAAACTTGCGCAACTCTGCGGTTTCGACGTCCGCCACATCTCGCTTTTGGAGAAATTGCTGGATGATCCATCGCCCTTTGTCGTTCGGCATGCATGCGAATCCTATTTGCGATTGGGTACCACGCCCGGCGCGGACAAGTTGTTGGAGATCCTCACGCGTTGTAATACGAATCGCCAGCAAAAGGCGAAACCCCAGGGCTCCGCCCGGCCCGAAACGCAAGCGGCTGATCGACACCTGCAAACTGTCGCCCGCCGCCTCTTGGAGCGAATTCCGTGCGATCAATGGCTGGACCGGGTTTTGGATGTCCAAGATCCAACGACATTTGCGCAAGCTGCCTTGGCAGCAGTCAGCTCCCAACCATCGCCCTCTCGATGCCGGCAAGTCGTCGAAGCCTGCACGGCATGGCTCAACCAATCACTAAGTGACGAGATCGTCTTGGATCTGTTGCGACTGCTACAAGTGACTTTGGTGCGAGAACGTTCCGTAGTCACAGATGCGGACGGCTTGGCACGACAATTGGCCAACCGTTTTCCCGCCCGCGACGAACGAGTCAATCGCGAATTGGCTGTCTTGATGACATACTTGAAAACACCCGTGGAGACATTGAACTTTGCCCACTACTTTGCTGCTGCACCTGATTCGCTTGCCACGAAAACATGGGTGGCGATGCAGTTAGCGCTCGTCGCCGAACGACTGGACGATGCGAATCGACTGGCCATCATCGATGTATTGCACACGGCGCGAAAGCAAAGCGCGGCCGGGACCTATCGACTGCACTTGCAGGCGTCTATTCGCGAAACGGCGCAACACTTGACCGAATCTCAGTGGTTGCCGCTGTTGCGCAACGGCGCGAACTGGGTGGATGCGTTGGTCCCGATCTTCTACAAGATTCAAGGAGATGTGTCCCCGGCTTTAATGGAAACGCTGATTGAACTGGACAAGGCTCTTGCGTCCACGCGAGATGACTCGGCCGTCCAGGCCCGGATGGGGATCATCGCCTTGCTATCCGAAGGGAACGACGAAACGGCAATGGAATACTTGCGACAATGTTGGCGCAACGAATCACAGCGCCGCAATGAATTGGCGCTCGGGCTGGCGCGGCATCCGACAGGGAAGAACTGGTCCTATTTGGTGACCAGTCTGGGAAGTTTGGATGATTTGACTTGTACCGAGGTGATCGACCAACTGATTACGGTCCAACTCCGTCCGGCCGCGGCGGAACACTACCGTTTGTTGCTCGAGACTGGATATCGGCTTCAAGACAGCAACGCTCACAAAGCCGCCGACTTAATGGAACATTGGACGCAGATTCACCCCACGTCGAAACCTGTGGATTGGCGAAGCCGCTTGGACTTTTGGCGCGCCTGGTATCAACAACAATGGCCTCATGAGTCGCCGGTTTCGACACCGATTTCTGAGCGATCCGGGCGGTATTCAATCGAGCAAATACTCCGACATTGGTCGGCCAGGGAAAACCATGTTCAAGCGGAACGTGGGCAACAGGTATTTGTGAAGGCCAGTTGCGTGCAATGCCACCGAGTAGGAACGGTCGGCGACTCGTCCGGGCCCGATTTGACGGCGCTTTCACGTAGGTTCTCGCGACGAGAAGCGGTCGAAGCCACCATTGCTCCCGATCGCGTGGTCCCCGATCGATACCGGTCCTCGTTGGTCATTGACGACCAAGGGACCCAATACGTCGGTCTGTTGACGGACAACGGTGACAGTTACTCGATATTGCAGACCGATAGCCGACGGATTCGCGTGGACATACAATCCGTGGAGCAGATTCGCACGTTGGAGACATCGGTGATGCCTTCGGGATTGTTGGACCGGCTTTCGCTAGACGAGATCGTCGATTTAATGACCTATATCATGGGTGATGATCGGACTGCCTCGGGACTGGTCAACGAATCGACTGATCATCGCTGAAAGACTTTCAATGCGCCATCGAGTCCGCGACGAATTGACGGGAGTCATCATCTTTGTCGGGATCGTGTGGTTAGTATTCCTATTGGACCTGATCATTCCGGTCGATTTCAATGCTTGGGGAATTCGTCCCCGCACCGTGATTGGTTTGGCCGGGATTCCCCTGGCACCTTTGCTCCATGCAGACATCTGGCATCTGGTGGCCAATACCTTCCCGTTGATCATTCTTTTGTGCCTATTGGCCGGTT
>DAOLCX010000686.1:0-2300 GCA_035327685.1 Pirellulaceae bacterium
ACATGGTAGCTTGGACGAATCGACCTGCGACACTCACAGGGTTTCGATCTACAACTAGAAGACTTGCGAAACGCACCACAACCAAGCTTGGCCATCAATGCGGTGAACGGTTTCGGTGGGACTTGACGGCCTGGGGCAAGCAACGGTCACGGTTCGCGCCAGGGGTCCGTTCGGCTTAGCGATCGGCGTACACGCGAGTGCTTTCTTGTTTGGTAATGTCGATCGCACGGCCGTCCGCTTGCAGATTGGCGGAAACGCGATGATCGCCCGCAGTTTGGCCCTGTCCGGTGATCGACACAACCACTTCTTCGCCGGGGTTCAAGTTGGCGATCGAAGGAAAGTCGACTTGTTGCCCGCGAATATCAGCCGAAAGCCCACCGTTGACTCGAACAGGTTTTATCCCGGCATCAAAGTTGACGGAAAATCGCACATTGGTCGCCGGTTTGGTCCCCTGGTTCACGATACGAATTCGATAGTCCGTGTGACTGCCGATTTCAATATGGTCATCGACGTCATCGATTTCGAAATGCACATCGACGAGATGCTCGACGATCAGCTTGTGCAGTGTAGATTCTTTTTGGCGCAAATCGGCGGAGGCGATAAACTCAATGTCCTGGGCGCCGGTTTCAGAGGGCTGAACTTCGATCCGGACGCTGGCCGATTGACCGGCGTTCAATTGCGCCAGACTCCAATAGACGGCATGAGTTCCTGGATCGTATTGCCCCTGGTTATTGGTGTTATTGAATCTTAATCCGCGCGGCAGTTTGGCGATCAGATCAATGTTGGTTGCCGAGGCAGTACCTTGGTTGGCCAAGGTGAATTCAAACGCGGCATCGCGTTTCAAGTACCGCTTGTGGGGCCCCTCGCTGGTCAATTGCAACCTGGGTGCCGTAACTTCGATATCCGTAGCATGCTGCACTGGAGGCAAGCCTTCGGCGACCGCCTGGATCACATTTTTAAATTTGCCGATCTGCGCCGCGTGTAAGGTGAGTTGCACGTTGCGTGATTGACCTGGTGCGAGTGTTCCCACACTGTACTCCAAATCTCGAAACTGATCGGAGAAACTCAACTGAGGCGGAACGGTCTCCTGGATAATCACATCCTTGGCGACTCCTGAACCAGTGTTGCTGACCGTAATGTTGAGCGTCAATTTATCGCCGATCAGAACTTTGGCAGGTGCCGTGTGTTCAATGGACAGAATCGGTTGAGTTACCAACGAACGCATCGAGGCCTTGGTAGAAAAGCTGACTTGAGCGACTGAGCCGATCTCGCCCGGTCGCAACGGCCGCAGGTCGATTTCGATGGTTCGTTCCTCCCCGGGTTGCAAAGTTCCCAGGTGCCATTGGATTTGCCCCTGAGCGCCGCGATGCCTCGGTTGTGGCGTCGAATTTTCAAACTCGGTTGAATCGGGAACCTGGTCATCGACGGTCACATCGTCGGCGGCCACACGCCCTGTGTTGCGGATGACCAGACGAAATCTGGCTGTTTGATTGACTTGAATCTCGCGGGGAGCAATCTTTTCGATGGACAGCGATGGCGTTTGAGCCCCATCCAACTGGCGATCGCCGGGGCGCGCCTGAGTCATCGTGGGCGCCGACACTTGGGGACTCTCCATTCCACGCGGAATCGACTGCGGTGCGCCCCGCGGAAAGTCTTGACTATCATCCCACCGCGAAGGTGGTGAGTTAGGTTGATGGTCCAACGATCGTCCGATGGGCTGGGGTGTCGAAACTCCCGTGATCGTCGGCCGATTGTGGCCCGCATCGTAGTGAGGAAGTTCCGTATTGGAGCGAGGACTGTCAACAGGGCTTGTCGAATCGGGATCAGGACGCGCGGGGAGCCGATTGTCAGTTTCCGCCAGGGATGGTCGCCCTTCAGCCGCGCTCCCAAACCCTATTGAATCCGAACGACTGGGAGGCCACAGGCCTTGGTTGGTTTGCGGGCTCTGGTCATTCTGCGGTTCGTGTGGCCGATGGTTTGACTCGTCCACCAATGATGGGCGCGGCCACTGATCGCTTTCTGGACGGCGTGCGAAACTGTCTTGAGTTTCCGATGGAACGCCGCGATCCTGGGTCGCCAAATCGGACGGCAACGTAGAACGCCCCGTTAGGTCCAATGCGCTGGCATTTGGACTTGTTTCGAACCGTCCCGTTTCTGCGTTGTTTTCACGGTTAGTTACCTGGTTTGTCAGACCGCGCAGGGGAGGAAGCGTTCCGTCAAACTCCTGGCCTTCAATCGATTGTTTGGCACTTCCGTCGTCGTCAGCCATCCTGGTATCGGCCGGCCCAATGCTCAATTGT
>DAOLCX010000687.1:0-2298 GCA_035327685.1 Pirellulaceae bacterium
TTCGCATTGAGTTGGGTTGCCGCGCTCCCTGCGCTCGGTCATGTTGGCCGCGACGGCCGCGACAATCGGCAGGTGGTCCAGGATTTCTTGGCTGCTCTGAAAGTCCACCCTGAGGTCAATCCGGAGCAATTGAAACAAATTGAGGGAGTGGTGTCGCAGGCGGCCGCGCGCTCGCCTTCGGAAGCGCTGACCGAGGGTTTGATGGCGCTCTATCCTGATTACGCAGATGCCGTTCGCGCGGCTGAATCAGGGGCCGACGCGCGACAATTGAGTTCGCTGCGAGGGATGGCGGAGAGTCGCGACCGCTTTTTAGCCGCCGACGCCTCTTTCTATTTAGCGCGAGCTTTGGTCAACCAAGAACGATTTGAGGAATCTTTGCCATGGCTCAGCCAGTTGACCGGCGACCTGACAAATTATTCCACTCAAACCAGCAGTTCCGCCTACTATACGGGCGTGGCCTATGCCGGAATGTTGCGAAATCAGGAAGCTATCGTTGCTTGGCTCGATTTCCTCGATCGCTTCCCGGACGCGCCGGAACGTTTGCGGGTTTCCGCCTGGCGGCAGATTCAGCAGCTTCAGGCAATTCAAGAAGGCAAACTGGATGATGTGCATCAACGGATGGACTTTTCTCGACGGCGATTAGAAATTATCGAAACCGGAGATCGCACGCAGGAAGAGCAAGACAACATCGTAAAAATGCTGGCCAAACTGATCAAAGAGGCTGAAAAGAAAGAATGCAGCAGTTGCAGTGGCAAGAAGAATTCCGAAAGCCAACAGGAGCAACAAGCACAGCAACAACCTGCTCCCCAGGAAAACTCGCAGAGTCAGCAAGGGGGCATGAGCAACGTCGCCAACGGTCGCTTTACAGATCGCAACTTTGATGCCGGGTTTGAAAGCGATTGGAGTCGGCTCCGCGACCGTAGCCGGGATCCGGCCAATGCTGGATTGAAAGACAAGCTTCCGGCGCGTTATCGCGACATTGTGGAACGGTACTTTGACGCCCTGAATGACAATCAGTAACCTCTCGATTCTCCATCTTTCCCGGATTTTTGTGCGCAACAGTCTCGGGCTGGTATGGTGTTTAGTCATCTATTCCAATGTTCATGCGCAGCAATGGACGTTGGAGACGATTGATGGGCGAACGATTCGAGTTGATCGCATTGAATTGGATGCGACTGGACAAGTCAAGTCGTCGAACATCTCTGGACAACTGCATTTATCCGATTTGTACCGAGTCGATTCCGGTCGCGCCGTCCAGGCATCGGCCGGTAGCGTCGAAATAATGTTGGCTGGTGGCGGGCGACTTCACGCTGCTTCTGTTTGGTTGGATGGCGAGCAATTGGCCTTTGATGGCTCGGAGTTAACGGGCCCGTTGCCGGTCGAGTCGGTGAACGGATTGGTTTGGCAGCCTCACGATCGGATTTCCCGAGCTTTGGCACAGCCGTTGGGAGACAGTGACCAGTTGATCGTTGCTGCCGATGAAGCCCCTGTCGTCGTCGTCGGAGTGGTCCAGTCGTTGACGAGCACCGGGGTTGTTATTCAGTATCAAAACCGGGAGTTGGAGTTCCCGTTAGATCGGTTGATGGGTATTGTGTGGGCCGATATCAGTCGCGCCGCGACCGGTTCTCACCGCGCAACTGTTCGCACGATGGGGGGGAACCAGGTTGGTGGTTACGTCACCGCTTGGAGTGGCGAGAACTTGACTATTCAAACGACGGCGGGCTATGAGTTGTCAATTCCCGTGGAACGAATTTCCAGTATTGACTTTCAATCGGACCGCCTGGCGTTCCTCTCCGACTGGCAGCCAACAAACGTCGAGCAGAAAAGCTGGTTTGCACCACCGCGCGATTGGCGCCGCAACCTGAATGTCGCGGGTGAACCGATAACATTGTTCGATCCGAGTACCGGTAAACGCCTGGTGTTTGCGCGAGGCATTGGTGTCCAGGCCTACACGCGATTGGTGTACTCGAACGACTCGATGTTCGACCGATTGTTGGCGACTGTCGGGATCGATGCGAGCACTATGGGTAGAGGCGACTGCGAAATGTCGGTGGTCGGCGACGGCGTCAGATTATGGGAGGCGCGTGTCCGCGGCAATGATCCTCCCTTGCCGATTGACGTCGATATTCGCGGTGTCCGCCAATTGGAATTGGTGGTTGAGCCAGGCCAACAATTCGACCTCAGCGATCATGCCAACTGGGCAGATATTCGATTATTGAAGTCACGGTAACACGCAAGAAAAGGTAACCGTTCACGAAATGTAGGGTGCGTGGAGCAAGTCGATCGACGATACACATT
>DAOLCX010000688.1:0-2295 GCA_035327685.1 Pirellulaceae bacterium
CCGCCACCGACCATCCTTCCCACATTAAACGTCACTTCGCCAAATTCCGGGTCGGCCGGGTTGTTTAGTTCGTGCACCGCAACCAACAGGCGGCTCAACGCCACACACGCATTCCGGCCTTTGCCAAAATCGCGGCCCGCGTGAGCGGCTTGCCCGCGCACGACCAGCGTAAAATTCCCCGATCCTTTTCGCCAAGAAACCATCGAACCATCGGGGAGCCGCGGTTCAAACAACAGCCCCCAATCGGCTTCACGCGCCAGCCGATGCAACGTCGCCACACTTCCAGGTGAGCCAATTTCTTCGTCGGCATTAATCGCCACTTGCCAGCCGATGCGATCCGCCCACGGACTGCGCTCCAGTGCCGTCAGCGCATGGAGCATGATTACGAGCCCACCCTTGGCATCGATCACACCCGGGCCATTCAGGGTATTGGTATCCAGGCGCCGGCAACATTGAAAAGGATGATCCACTCCATACACGGTGTCGCAATGAATGCACAGGAGGAGACGCGGGCGGCGATCCAGCCGTTTGGAAATGACGAGGGTTGGCCCCAGCGGCTGCTGAACGACCTGACCGCGATCATCAACGCTGCTCTGTCCATCAGATGGCACCCACTGCACGTCGCCCCCCAACGGTGCATACCAATCCGCCAACAAGTTCTGCACGCGCTGGATTCCTTCCAGATGATACGTCCCAGAATTGATGTTGGCCAAAACCTCCACCTGTTGGAGCATCAAAGAATCACAACCGTTCAATACATCCAATTCATTCATCTTGTGGTCGCCCCTCAAACAACGTTTGCCGGTATGATTGCCACTGATCGTACCGCAGCCACACGTTCAAAAAAGGGGCCGCCAGACCAATCCAGTCAACGGCCTCCCCGCCATCCGGCCAATCGATGCGCCACCGGAGTTCCGCCAAAGTGAAATTCTGAGGATGATCGCAATACCCCGTTTGCAAGGGAACCTGACCGAATTGAGACCGATGGTTGGGTGCCGTCGACGGGTGACCTGATGGATCCGTTTGACGCAATTGACAGGGAATCATTTTCCGTCACTTGGGTCATTCCGGTCAATCCGGTCCACCTCTTCCAGCGCACGGGTGATGACCTCCAGATAACCTGGCCACAATGCTTCGGTATGGAGAGGCAGACTCAACAAATAAGTATGCCCCAATCCTGTTTCACCGAAGTAGTTGATCGTGGCTTTTGTAAATTGACGATCGCCGCCCGGTACGGGCCACGCGAATTCTATGTCATCGGGGAGTTTTTCGCGGGTGAATCGGAGGGAAAGGCTCGTGATATCCTGTTTCAGATTGGTCGGAGAATGCTGCAAGTAGATGTCGTCTCTTCCGGCGGAAAGTGTCCAATGCTCAGGTAGTACCTTTAACAGTGCAGCGATTAACTCCTGACGCGCGGGCAGGCGTCCCGCTTGCAGGTTGACGCGCAATCGATTTGAATCTCGCCAAATGGGTTGTGTGGCCCAATCGCCTCCTTTGCAATAGACCTCATAGTCTCCTTCCTCTGCCAACAAAAACAATTCGCTGACATCGATATTGTCCCATAGCAAGCGGATTTCACCCGGATCAAGATTTTCCTTCTGCCCAGATGTCTGCGGCGTCATGCCAATAAACGAAGTCGGGGCGCCAGTGCGAGCGGCATTGACCCGCAGAACTCGAAACGGTGCATAGTCTTGCGGATCGAACACCGCCGGTTTGGTTCCGGCATTTCGCAATTCCAGCTTGACCAACAGCGGCTGACCAACTTGGGGATTCTGCGTCTGCAACACCAGACGGGATTGCAGCCCGGAAATTTCAGCGAGGCGGCCCCAGTCCGTCGGGTCAATCAAGGGCTCTTTCGGCGCATGCTCCTCCTGCGACCCACCTGAGTTTGCCCCCTCAATTCGCAGAAGTTGCGGTTCGACTTCTTCTCCGGTGCGCAGGTGTAGATACAGGCGTTGAACCTGATTCTCTTTCTCCTGGTCCTGCCGGGGAGTCAACTCCACAACCAATGCCTTGCCGGACGGACGCTCGATTTCCAGAATCGAAATGGTTTGCCAGGTTGGCATCAACTTGTTCCAGTCCCATTTCCACAAAACCTCGCCACTGGCCGAATCGACGGCGACGACACTGAACATCAACGTCAAATAGACCTGGACGCCGTCGTGCTCAACCCCATCATCAACGGGATGCCGCGTCCCTTTGACTTCCACCCATCCGGTCGATTCGCGGCGAGAAAGGTTGTAAGTGTGTGTTGCCACCACGCGTCCCACGTCCGAAGGGGTCGCCGGAGGCATC
>DAOLCX010000689.1:0-2293 GCA_035327685.1 Pirellulaceae bacterium
GGGGTTGCAGGCGTTGAGCACCCTTTAAGAATGCTAACTCGATCAAGAACGCGCAACTGACGATTTCAGCACCGCATTCTTTGATCATCCGGCAGCAGGCCTCCATCGTTCCGCCCGTGGCCAGCAAGTCATCGACCACCAAAACCCTTTGCCCGGCTTCGATGCCGTCCACGTGCATCTCCAGCGTGTCGGTGCCGTATTCCAGTTCGTAGCTGTAGGAACGTTTTTGGTAGGGTAGCTTGCCCGGTTTCCGAATCGGCACAAAACCGACATGCAGTTCCAACGCCAATGGGGCTGCAAACAAAAATCCACGCGCTTCAGCCGCCGTAACCACATCGACCGATTGATCTCGAAAATGAGCCGCCATCTGGTCGATCGCCGCGCGAAACGCGCCATAATTTGCCAAGAGAGGCGTGATGTCCTTGAACAGGATTCCCGGCTTAGGAAAATCCGGTATGTCGCGAATAAAAGGTGCCAGATCTTTGGACACGGTTTGATCCTTTGTTGCTGGTAATAGATTCATCGGCTTTCCTTGGCAATTAATTGCACGTCGATGACCGGTTTGCCCATGGACAAACGAATTTCGCGTTTTCAATATAGAGGACGGCTTCAGGGATGTCGAGGATTGTAAATCTCATAGTCCGTCACCAGCCATCTCCCGGTTGATTCCTGTTCAAACGTCAGAATCACACCGACTGTTCCCGAGCCGTCAAAGCCATAGCCCAACGTCGCATCGGCAGCGGCGTGGACGGCAAAATCGAATTTCGCTTGGGGCGGGTTCGATTGGCGGTCAAACAACATCGTGTATTCAGCGACGACTCGGCAATCGCGAATGGTCATCCGCTGTAATTCCTGATCGGCGCGGCGTCTGATATCCGGCCGTTTGTCACTAATAAACGCCTTTAATGCTTCCGCGTCGTTGCGGCGGACCGCCTCGGCCATGCCCCGCACATCTCGCCGCAATTGTTCCCTGTCGGTTGTGATCATCCGCTCGACTACGACCAATACCACCAAACTGGCGGCACACATCACTGCCAAATACAGCAACCAGCGCCGCTTGGTCATAAACCACAGCGCACCCAAAACAAAGACCGCGAGCAGCAACCACAATACAACTCGCACCGACAGTTCACCAAGGGTCTCAATCAGTGCTGATTGGCCGATAAGTTTGAAACTCTCCATGAACTTACTCGCTCCACATGAGGCGTTGGCTCAAGTCGCCGCAGCTTGTTCCACAAACCATCCAGGAATACCGATCTCGATGACTTGCCAATCACCGACAAATCGTTTGAATTCCGGTCGATCAAAACCGATTTTGGGAGCCGCCATAGTCAGTGTATGCCTTGCGCAAATACAAGGGGTGCCCGGTTGCCCATCCGTCGTGTCCCAACCGGACGGAACGTCAACGGCCACGATCTGGATCCCAGAACGGTTGATAGCTTCAATGATCCCTGCAATTTCGCCACGCGGCGAGCCTTGACTACCCGTTCCGAGCAATGCATCGACAACCACGTCGGGCTCAAACCGATGCAATGCATTCGTCAACATTTGCCCTGCCGTCCGTTCAACCTGATCTTGAATGACACACCAATTCAAACCAAGATGTTGGCAAATCTCCAGGTTTGTTCGAGCGTCCCCGGCATAGCGTTCGGGAGGGGTGGCCAGATAGATCGCAACGTCAACTTGTACATTGGATAAGTGGCGGGCAATCCCAAAACCGTCCCCACCGTTGTTGCCTGGACCACAAACAATGGCGACTCGTCGCGGCCGGATCGTCGCCATTAACCACTCGGCGCAGCCGCGCGCCGCATTTTCCATCAACACGATGCCGTGAATTCCCAGTTGCTCGATGGCCAGCCTATCCACTTGTCGCGCTTGGCGTGCGTTTAGAAAGAGCCCGTCCGCCTGATCGTTGTCCATTCCGCCCATCCGACACGTCACGCCTCAAATCAAATCGACCCGTTTGCGCTGCCGCCGCTGCTGTTGGCGACACTCACGACAAGTGCCTTCGATGATCAACTTGTGACCAGCCTGAACAAATCCGTTCAAACGGGCAATATCCGCGACGAGTTCGCCAAGTTCATCAGACTGGAACTCATACAATCTCCCGCATTGTTGGCAGTGCATATGATCATGCGGAGGATAGCCGTAATCGTGTTCGTAAACGCTCCGGCCACCCAGTTCGAGTTTCCGCAGCAGCCCCGCATCTACGAACTCCGCCAATGTGCGGTAAACCGTCGGTCGGCTCACATAACCCGATTGGCCGCGCCTGGGGAGTTGGGCCAAAAGTTGC
>DAOLCX010000690.1:0-2286 GCA_035327685.1 Pirellulaceae bacterium
CAAGTCGTCTTGTTGTAGATCGAAACCCTGTGAGTGTCGCAGATCGATTCGTCCAGGCTAACGTGTTTTGTCGAACGACTTGTTCCACCCACCCTACACTTCATGAAAGGTAACACCGTCCGCCGAAGTGCTCCATCGCGTTGATTCGATTTTCGCGACTCAAGCGTAAATTGGGATTTCGATTTCGTTTTTGTAGTCCTGCCCCTGGTAAATGCGTTGAACAAACACACCCGGCAAGTGCACGTCCTCAGGAGGGATCCCTCCCAACGGCACAAGTTCTTCCACTTCAGCAATCGTGATGCGCGCCGCCATACCCATCAACGGCGAAAAATTCCGCGCGGTTTCACGGAACCACAGGTTGCCAAACGGATCGCCGCGCTGGGCTTTGATGATGGCAAAGTCGGCTTCGAGGGGTAATTCCAGCAAACAGGGGCGGTCAAATTCGCGCACATCTTTGCCATCGGCGACCAACGTCCCGTACCCCGTAGGCGTATAAAATCCTCGGATGCCCATCCCAGCTGCGCGAATACGTTCGGAAAAAGTCCCTTGCGGCACCAAAGTCACCTCGACTTCACCCGACAACATCTGCTCTTCAAGGTCGGGATTCCCTCCAACAAACGAGCACGTGGCGCGGGAGATCTGACGTTTCTTGAGCAACAATGCCAGGCCCCGCCCCGAATTGCCAATGTTGTTGGAAATGACATGCAGATCCTTGATGCCCATCCGCACCAGCTCGTCAATGCTGTTTTCGGGGATGCCGCACAATCCAAAACCACCGCTCATCAGCGTCATGCCGTCGGTCAAATCAAACAGGGCTTCGCGGGCATTGCCAAAGACTTTGGATTTGGGAGCCATGGTTCCTCACTGAGCATTGAATACATTAAGGGCAACCGCCGGCGCGTCCGCTTTCACGATTGTCGTTGATCACCGTATCATCGCCAGGGCCTCATGCAACGCTTCGAAGGCCTGGCTCAAACGGTGCGGTTGACTTACAAACGGCGGCGCCAGAATCAGCATGTTGGCTTTTGTAAAAACATACAACCCGTGATCGACAAAATGAGGCCACGCGGGCAAAGTCCGTTGGCCAAATTCGATCGCCGCCAACAGGCCGCGCAGTCGGACGGCACTGGCGTTAAACTGTGCGGCCAATCGGCTTATCTCCTCGCTAAATTTCAATTCCAATCGTTGCTTGGCCTGTTGAAAATTCGAGTCCCGCAACGAATGGATAACCCCTTGTAGCGCAGCCAATCCGAGTGGATGAGCGTAGTTCGTCAATCCGGCTCGGAGAATCTCCTGGTCGTAATATCTTGACAAACGGTCGTTCACCCACACGGCGCCGAACGGAATGTAGCCGCCGGAGATTCCTTTGGACATGGTAATCATGTCTGGTTGAATACCGAATTGCTGAAAAGCGAAATGGCTGCCACAGCGGCCAAACCCCACCAGGACTTCATCGCAAATCAGCAGAATGCCCTGCCTGCGACACAAATCCACTGCAGCTTGCCACCAACTGGCCGGCGGAATATAGACGCCATTGGTCCCAGTGATCGGTTCGACAATCAGTGCAGCCACGCGATCAGGACCAAATGACTCGACCATCCGGTGCATTTCGACACCGTGGGGATCATCTCCCGGTTCGGGGATACGCAGCGTCCCTTCTTCGAAGTTCAAGTGTCCGTCACGCCTCCAATCGCCGGAGACGCTCATGGCCCCTAACGTTGCCCCGTGGTAGCTTTTCTTCCGGGCCAACACGACGCTCCGTCCAGTTTGTTGACGCGCAATCTTCAGCGCATTCTCTACAGATTCCGCACCACTGACGGTGAACATAATTCGGCCGTCGAGGTTCACTAAGTCCAATAGCTCTTTGGTAGCGTTGCGTTTGAGTTCAAAATCGGCTTTCGGAGATGCCATCGGCATTAGATAAAGTTGGTCCGCGATGCGTGATACGATCGGACCGTGCGAATGCCCGAAACTGGCTTGAAAACTGGTCGAAGTGAAATCGTAAACCAAACGGCCTTCGTCGAGCACAAACTCATCGCCCACGGCGCGACGCACCGGGAGAAGTTGGGCGTCGCGTTGGCGACTCCAGGTGACAAAAAAATCAGTCATCGACATGAGCCTCCACGGAAGGAAAATCGCGGCGCACAAAGTTCGCGTCATACAACGGATCGCCGCGCCAAAAACTCAAGCGGCCTGAAGTCAGTTCTCCCACGGCACCACCGCAGGTAATCGAGGGATCCTGCGAATTCGTCTGATAGTTCGAACAAATTGATTGCGGGTAGTTTT
>DAOLCX010000691.1:0-2274 GCA_035327685.1 Pirellulaceae bacterium
AACCTTACGTGTTGGGGATCGTCAGCCGCGACGGAGATACTTTGACACTGAATCTACGCGCCCCGATTGTGATCAACCTGGATCGTCGAATTGGATTTCAGGTGATCACGGTGGACCAACAACCGATTCAATACGAATTGGCACCGTTGCCCATCATGAAACGACGATCAGCCTAGTTCGCTTATCCTACAGTGCATTGCCGCAAGGCTCTGAACCCGGAACCATCCACGGCGTGGTCGAACAATTGTCCTCAACTGTTCGAAACCCTGGCTGAGGTTGACCATTGCGACGGTCGAACCATTGAGGCCAATGGTTCGACCAACATAACTTTCCGCCACATTCCGCGAACGGTTACCTAAACCCGAACCTCGCCGCCAGCAACTGATTGGGTCTCGTATCGACGGCGAATGGGTTCCACGACATCGCGGACAAACTCATCTACTTGCTCGGGGGCGCGTCCCACAAACGCGTTGACATCCACGACATGCTCCAGATCGATGCTTGCAAAGGCATCATCACGGCGCAGGCGATCCATTAGATCGTTGGCCGCTCCATGCTCTTTCACCATCCGCGCGGCGGCCTGGCTATGTTGCCGAATGCGCTCGTGAAGCGCTTGCCGATCACCTCCGGCCTGGACGGCAGCCATCAAGATTTGCTCGGTGGCCATAAACGGCAATTCCTCGTTCAAATGTCGGGCAATCACCGCTGGATAAACCACCAGTCCTTCCGCAATGTTCTGTAGTGTGATGAGAATCGCATCGGCAGCAAGAAATGCTTGCGGAATCACAATCCGGCGATTGGCGCTGTCATCCAAAGTCCGCTCCAACCATTGTGTCGCCGCGGTGTGGGCCATATTGTCATACAGACTCATCAAGTATCGAGACAGCGCACAGATTCGCTCGCTGCGCATCGGGTTTCGTTTATAGGCCATTGCCGATGAGCCGATTTGATCTGCTTCATAGGGCTCTTCCAGTTCCTTGCGACTGGCCAGGATGCGGATGTCGGTGGCGATCTTGTGCGCTGATTGAGCCAGTTCACTTAGGACCGCCAGCACCTGCGTATCGATCTTTCGAGAATACGTTTGCCCGGTGATGGGATAGGCCGCTGCGAAGCCCATGGCCTGCGATACCAAGTTGTCAAGCAACTCGACTTTGCGATGATCGCCGTTGAAGAGTTGCAAGAAACTGGCCTGGGTACCAGTGGTACCTTTGACGCCTCGGGCCCGCAGATGGTCCCGACGCCATTCGATGCTCTCCAAATCGTGGACGAGGTCTGAAGCCCAGAGGGCGGCCCGTTTCCCGACGGTGGTAGGTTGAGCCGGTTGTAAGTGAGTCATCGCCAAACAGGCCAGGCCACGATATTGACTGGCAAAATCTCCCAACGTGGCGATTACTTTGGCCAGACGCGCGGCCACCAACCCCAACCCCTCGCGGATCAGAATCAAATCCGTGTTGTCCGTAACATAGCAACTTGTGGCACCGAGATGAATAATTGGCTTCGCTTGGGGGCAGCAATCGCCAAAGGTGTGGACGTGAGCCATCACGTCGTGTCGCAGGCGACGCTCGTAACGGGTGGCGGCCTCGAAATCGATATCGTCCTGATGGGCCCGCATCTCATTCAGTTGGGCCTGGGTGATCGGCAAACCGAGTTGGCGCTGGGCATCAGCCAGGATCCACCAAAGTCGCCGCCAAGTTGAGAACTTTCGCTGATCGCCCCACAGCCGCGACATGACTTCGGACGCATAACGGTTGACTAATGGGTTCTGGTATTCGTCGTGCGGCATGAAACGCCTGTTTTCTGCATACAAAATGGGGAACAGAGCACTGAATTCCTACTTTGTATTAGGCGAACCGATTCGTTACAATGGGCGCGCCGGAAGAAGCTTGATAAACTATGCCACCTTGGCGACCGGTTGGCGGGCTATCCTCGGTTGACCGTCGATAACAACGATGGCGCCAGGGTGCGCTTCCGACAGGTCGTTTGGGCAGGTCGGTGATACTCGACCAAAGGGAAATCTGCATGTTTAACGCTGCTGTCAGCGCTCGATATTATGTGGTTTGCGCCGTGTGGGCGGCCTGGGCTGGCCTGCTGGCGAGTTCTGTAAACGGGCAACTTCGCCCGAAAAGCGAAGACCTGCTCCCCTCGACGACCAAGGCCTGGGTGAGCATACCCGATGCGGTCGCGTTTGTCGATCAATTCAACGGCACCGGCCTACGGCAACTTTTCATGTCGCCGCCGATGCACGCGGCGGTCGAGAATTTGCGCACCCAGGTG